>NZ_JBLROB010000026.1:0-87935 GCF_047921475.1 Micromonospora sp. SL4-19 | reverse complement strand
CACCCGGCCGTGCTCGTCCCGGTCCTCGTCCCGGTTCTCGCCCTTGCCGTCCCGGTCACGTTCATCCTGCCGGTTCTGCTTGTCCTGGCCTTCGTCGCCTTTGGCGACGTCGCTCGCGTTCTGCGGCGCCGCCGCGTGGTTCTCCCCGACGCGCTGCGCGTCGCCGGACTTGTTGTCACGAGCGGCGAGGCCACCAAGCGCCGCCAGACCGACGACGCCGGTCAGCCCGGCCACGCCGGTGGCGACCCAGAGCGCCCGCCGTTTGCTCGTCGGCGGGGTCATCCCGGCCCCGCCGTCGGAAGTCGTTACGTGGTTGGACATCAGAGCCTTCCGCCCTTTCGGTTTCACAAAGGGGTCGCATCACCGCTAGGCGGCGCGACCAGCTACAAACCGGTTGTAGCCTCTGATCCACACCGTATGAGAAGGATCCTCGCGAGGTGCTCTTATCCGAAAAAATCACGCATTGCTCTCATACCCGACCGAGGGGGATCGCCGGTGCCGAGTCGTCCGGAACATGGCCGAGCAGCGCAAACGGCGGCGGGCCCGCCACCGGTGCCCTAACGACGGAAAACGTCGCAGAGACCGGCAGCGGGCCCGCCGCCGCAGTCGTGCCGCCCGGAGCCTCAGCCCGGCAGGCGCGGTCCAGCCTCGCGCTGCTCGGCCAACCAGGTCTCCACCTCGTCGGAGCGGCGCGGCAGCCCGGCCGAGAGGTTCACCGCGCCGTCGGCGGTGACCAGGATGTCGTCCTCGATCCGGACGCCGATGCCGCGCAGCTCCTCGGGGACCAGCTCGTCCTCCGGCTGGAAGTAGAGCCCCGGCTCGACGGTGAGCACATAGCCCTCACCGAGCGGGCCGTCCCGGTACGTCTCCTTGCGGGCGTTGGCGCAGTCGTGTACGTCGATGCCGAGCATGTGGCTGGTGCCGTGCAGGGTCCAGCGGCGGTAGATCGTCGAGGACGGGTCCATGGCCTCGTCCACGCTCACCGGCAGCAGGTCGAGGTCCTTCAGCGCCCCGGCCAGGACCCGCATGGCGGTGAGGTGCACCTCCCGGAACGCCACACCCGGCTTGATCACGTCGATGCCGGCCTGCTGGGCGGCGTAGACGGCGTCGTACACCTGGCGCTGGAGCGGGGTGAACCGCCCGTTGACCGGCAGCACGCGGGTGACGTCGGCGGTGTAGAGGTTGCGGTTCTCCACGCCCATGTCCATGAGCAGCAGCTCGCCCGGCCGGGTAGCGCCGTGGTTGTGCACCCAGTGCAGGATCGTGGCGTGCTCGCCGGCGCCGACGATCGAGCCGTACCCGACGTCGTTGCCGTCGTGCCGGGCGCGCAGCGCGAAGATGCCCTCCAGCAGCCGCTCCGAGACGCCCCGGTCGGCCGGGAGCGCCCGGGCCACGTCCTCGAACCCGCGCACGGTGGCGTCGCACGCCTCCTGGAGCTGCGCGATCTCCCACTCGTCCTTGACCAGCTTCAGCTCCGAGATGGCGATCGCCAGCTCCCGGTCCCGGCCCGGCTGCCCGTCGACCCGGGCCCCGTCGTGCGGCCGCACCGCCGTGTCCACTCGCCGGTCGAAGCCGCGCAGCACCCGGGTCCGCCCCGGCGCCAGGTCGGCCAGGGCCGCGTCCAGCTCGGTCAGGTCGGCGGTGGGCAGCCCCAGCTCGGTCGACCTCTCGTGCAGCGTGGGTCGCCGGCCCACCCAGAGCTCGCCGTTGCGGCTGCGGAAGAACTCGTCGGTCGCGCGCGACGACCGGGGCCGCATGTACAGCGTGGCGTCGCCGTTCGGGCGTAGCACCAGCACGCTGTCCGGTTCGAGGTCGCCGGTCAGGTACGCGAAGTCGCTGCCCGCCCGGAACGGGTGGTCGGTGTCGTTGGCGCGTACCTTCTCGTTGCCGGTCGGGATGACCAGCGTCTCCCCGGGAAAGGCCGCGGAGAGCGTGGCCCGCCGCTTGGCGTAGTTGGGCACCTCCGGGCGGGGGCCCACCGGCAGTTCGGTGTCCCGCCAGCCCTGGCGCATGAACGCCAGGAACGCCTCCGGAAAGTCCGGGTCGTGCGATTCGGTGCCGTCCGCCGGCTTGCCCTGCTGCGTCCGCTCCTCGGCCATGAGCCGCCTCCTCCGCCTCGTTGCTGGTGCAGACGGTACCGCGCGCACCGAAGCGCGGAGAGCCTGCGGTGCCGCGACGGCGGCGTCGACCGCGTGGAAAGGGGCAGAGCCAGCGGTGCCGCAACGACCGAATCGGCTGCGTGGAAAGATGACCACCATGTGCGGACTCCTGGCCTTTTTCAGCGCGCGCGGTGACGCCGCCGCCCACCGCGACCACATCGCCGGAGCACTGGAGTGCCTGCACCACCGCGGCCCGGACGAGACCGGGGTCGAGGTGGTCGGCGACGCCACCGGCCGTTATGCGGACGGCGTGTTCGCGCACAAGCGCCTGGCGATCATCGACGTGGCGCTCAGCCACGAGCCGCTGCCGTACGCGAACGGGCGCTACCTGCTCACCTTCAACGGCGAGATCTACAACTACATCGAGCTGCGGGATGAGCTGATCCGGGACTTCGGCGCCCAGTTCGCCACGAACGGCGACGGGGAGGTGATCGTCGCCGGCTACCACTACTGGGGCGAGCAGGTGCTCACCAAGCTGCGCGGCATGTTCGCCTTCGTCATCTGGGACCGGCAGGAGCGGCGGGCCTTCGGCGCCCGGGACTACTTCGGCATCAAGCCGCTGCACTACCTGGAGACGCAGGACGGGCTCTACCTCGCCTCGGAGAAGAAGGCGCTGCTGCCGTTCGCGCAGTCGGCCTACCAGGGCGACGCGGGGATCGACCCGGCCAACCTGAGCCACTACCTGACCCTGCAGTACGTGCCGGAGCCCGGCACCCTGCACAAGGGGATCAGCCGGATCGGGTCGGGGGAGTATCTGACCTGGACCCCGGGCGGCCGGATCGAGGTGCGCCGGTGGTACCGGCCGGTGTTCCGGCCGGCGCCGGTGGCCGACGAGCAGAAGCTCTACCACGAGATCCGGGAGACGCTGCGGGAGAGCGTCCGGATGCACATGCGCTCGGACGTGCCGGTCGGCTCGTTCCTGTCCAGCGGCATCGACTCCACCGCGGTGGTCGCGCTGGCCCGGGAGTTCAACCCGAACATCCTCACCTTCACCGTCGGGTACGACGTGCCCGGCTACTCCGAGATCGACGTGGCCCAGGAGTCGGCCCGGCACCTCGACGTGACCACCATCCCGACCAAGATCGGGCCGCAGGACATGATCGAGGCGCTGCCGAAGATCGTCTGGCACCTGGACGACCCGGTCGCCGACCCGGCGCTGGTCCCGCTCTACTTCGTCGCGAAGAAGGCCGCCGAGCACGTCACCGTGGTGCTCTCCGGTGAGGGCGCGGACGAGTTCTTCGGCGGGTACACGATCTACCGGGAGCCGCTGTCGCTCAGCACGGTGAATGGCCTGCCCGGCGGCGTGCAGAAGGGCCTGCGCGCGGTGTCGAAGGCCATCCCGCAGGGCGTCAAGGGCAAGAGCTTCCTGGAGCGTGGCACCACTCCGATCGAGGAGCGCTACTACGGCAACGCCCGGATGTTCACCGAGGAGGAGAAGCAGCACCTGCTGCGCCGCTACGACCCCTCGGTCCGCTACACCGACGTCACCGCGCCGATCTACGCCGAGTGCATGGAGTTGGACGACGTCACCAAGATGCAGTACGTCGACCTCTACACCTGGCTGCGTGGCGACATCCTGGTCAAGGCCGACCGGATCTCGATGGCGCACTCGCTGGAGGTGCGGGTGCCGTTCCTGGACCGCGAGGTCTTCAACGTGGCCGCCGGTATCCCGGTCGACCTGAAGCTGCCGCCCCGCTCCGAGGCCACCAAGTACGCCATGCGCCAGGCGTTGCAGGGCGTCGTGCCGCCGGCCATCGTCAACCGCAAGAAGCTCGGCTTCCCGACGCCGACGCGGGTCTGGCTGCGCGGCGAGATGTACGAGTGGGCCCGGCACGTGCTGTCCACCTCGGGCGCGGGTGACCTGATCGACCTGTCGTACGCGATGCGGCTGCTGGAGGAGCACAAGCGGGAGGAGGCGGACCACTCCCGCAAGGTGTGGACCGTGCTGATCTTCTGCATCTGGCACGCCATCTTCGTGGCGAAGACCCTCGATCCGGGCATCCAGCGCAACCAGTCGGCCCTGCTCACCAAGCCGGTGGTCGGCAGCATGGTGCGCTGAGTGGGTTGAAAGGGACCCCCTGCACAACGCCAGGCGTTGCACAGGGGGTCCCCATTTCAACACCCGTCCTGGATCACCGGCCGGTGCAGGTGACGGTGGGGAGCGCGTTGGTGCCGGGTACGTTGGCCAGGAAGCCGAACGTGGTGGTGCCCTCCGGTGCGAGGGTGCCGTTGTAGGACTCGTTGGTGACGGTCACCGACGACCCGCTCGTGCTCGCCTTGCCGCTCCAGATCTGGGTGATGGTCTGACCGCTCGGCCAGGTCCAGTTCGCCGTCCAGCCGCCGTACGTCCGGGAGCTGTGGTTCATGATCATGACCTCGCCCTGGAAGCCGCCGGGCCAGGCGTTGACCACCTTGTAGACCGTCATGCAGTCGCCGCTGCCCGGCGGCGGCATGGTCGGGCTCGAGGTGGGCGTCGGTGACGGGCTGGTCGGGCTCGGCGTGGGCGTGGTGGGGGTGGGCGCCGGGGTGGTCGGTGACGGCGTGCCGCCCGAACCGATCCCGGTCACCTCGCCGTTGCCGCCGTCGAAGGTCACGTCGGAGCAGCCGAAGAAGTTCTCCTGGCTGTCCGAGCGGACCCAGCGTGAGTAGATGATGTGCCGGCCGCTCTTGTTCGCCGGCAGGGTGCCGGTGAAGTAGTAGTGCCCCTCGTTGGTGCCCACCGAGCCCCGCTGCGGTGGGTTGGTGACCGTCAGGAACGGCTGGTCCTCCAGGTCGCTCCAGGCCAGCGGCCGGGTCGGGCTCCACGTGTTCTTGGTGACGTAGAAGTAGAAGGTGCCCGGGTGGTGAGCCCAGTTGCTGTAGCGGAACTCCATCGTCCGCCCGGCGGTCAGGTGGGTGATCGGCCAGTCGTTGCGCGCCTGGTCGTAGCCGCTGTAGCCCGGGTTGCCGCCGCTGCACAGCTTGCCGTCGGGGATGAAGCCGACGGTCCGGCCGCCGGCGTCGGAGCGCAGCACGCTGAACCAGTTGTAGAGCGAGTTGGGCCCGTTCTCGGCGACCGCCGCCGCGCAGGCGGGGTTGGTGGGCTTGATCTCACCGGTCGGGCTGAGACCGTCCTTCCAACACAGGTAGGTCCGGGCGCCCGGGGTCATGGCCGCGCCGTGCGCGGCGGCCGGGTCGGAGCCGGTGGCCAGGGCGAAGGCCCCCAGGGCCAGGGTGGCGGCCGCGGTGAGCAGCGCGGCCGTACGGGATCGGGATCGGTGCACGAGTTCTCCTGACTCGCGGGGCGCGACCCGCACCGGTCCGCCCCGCTGCGACGAGCGGATACGACGATCGCGGTGCCACGCCCGGCGGTCGGAGTGCGGCCGGGGCCGTCGGGGGCGCGCACCGTCTGCGGTCCGTGCCACGGACCGGGGTGCCCCTCGCGTCGGCTCGACCCGGCGGCCGGCGGCACGGCAGCCCCCGCGCCACTCCGGCAGGCCCATCCCACCACGTCCACGCACCGCATGCAATAGTCATGCGTCGATGGGGTGGGGCCTCGTCGGACGGTGTCCGGGTCGTCCCCGCGCGCCGCGCCCCCGCGATGCGCCAGGATCGGGGGGTACGACTGACGGAGGGAGCCAGGATGGGGTACGCGGTGGTGCTCGGCGAGGCGCTGGTCGACCTGCTCGACGCCGAGCACGACGGGCAGCCCGTCTACCGGCAGGCGATCGGCGGGGGACCGCTCAACGTGGCCGTGGCGATCGCCCGGCTCGGCGGCGACGTCCAGTTCGTCGGGTCGCTCGGCGACGACGCGCTCGCGGAGCGGATCCGGGCCTTCCTCGCCGCGGCGGGGGTCGGGCTGACCGGGGCGGTCACCGTGCCGGCGCCGACCGCGTTGGCGGTGGCCACCTTCGCCGGCCCCGAGCCGGACTTCCGCTTCTACGGCGAGCCCCGGTCGTACGCCCTGCTCACGGCCGACGACCTGGACGTGTCCGTGATCGAGGGCGCGGAGGTGCTCTACTGCGGCTCGATCGTGCTGCTCGACCCGTCGGTGCTGGCCGCCGCCCGGCGGGCCTGGTCGATCGCCGGGGCGCTGCGGGTGTTCGACCCGAACGTCCGGATCCGGCTGCTGGACGGGCCCGACTCCCTGGCCGGGCTGCGCGAGGTGGTCGCGGAGTTCGCCGCGAGCGCCCACCTGGTGAAGCTGAGCAGCGCCGACGCCCGGCTGCTCTATCCCGGCGAGCCGGTGGAGGGGGTCGCCGCCTATCTGCGGGAGCTGGGCGCCGGCACCGTGGTGGTCACCCTCGGCGCGGACGGCGCTCTGGTCGCCGCCGCCGACGACGTGGTACGCATCCCCGCCCCGAAGGTCGGTGCGGTGGACGCCACCGGCGCCGGGGACTCGGTGATGGGCGCCCTGATCGCCGAGCTGCTCGCCGCCGGCGAGCCGGTGGATCCGGTCGGCTGGCAGGACCGGGTCGCCTTCGCCCTGCGCGTCGCCGGCCTGGTCTGCGAGTCTCGCGGCGGCGCCACCTCGATGCCCACCCGCGCCGCGGTGGCCGCCCGGTTCCCCTCCTGACCGCGCCCGCCCGGCTGACCGGCACGGTGACGCTTGTTTGAGGCTGGCAGATCGGAAGAACGGTGATCAGCGCGGGCGGGCCAGGGTGAGGACGGCGGCCACGGAGAGGGCGGCGGCGGTGGCCAGCACGGCGGCCATCGGCACTGCGCTGCCCTCGCCGCCCAGCCCGACCAGGGGCGCGGCGAGTGCGCCGACCACCGACTGGACTCCGCCCATCAGCGCGGCGGCGGTGCCCGCGTGCCGGGCGTGCCCGTCCAGCGCCAGGGCGGTGCTGTTGGGCATCACCATGCCCAGCGATCCGACGAAGACGAAGAGGGCCATCGCCACCAGTGCCAGGCTGCCGGCGAGCGCCCCGGCCAGCACGCCGACGGCGGCCACCGTGCCGACCAGCAGGGTGCCCACCAGCAGCCGGCGCGGGCTGAACCGGTCGAGCAGCCGGGCGTTGGCCTGACCGGTGGCGACCAGGGCGAGCGCGTTGAGCCCGAAGGCCAGGCTGAACGTCACTCCCGAGACGCCGAAGACGTCCTGGAACACGAACGACGACCCGGAGATGTACGCGAACAGCCCGGCGAACGCGAAGGCCTGGGTCAGCGCGTACCCGAGGTAGACCCGGTCGGCGGCCAGTGACCGCATGGTCCGGGCGGTGCTGGCCAGGCCGCCGGTGCTGCGCCGGTCGACGGGCAGGGTTTCGGGCAGTCGCCGGGCGACCGCGACGGCGAGGAGCAGCCCGATCGCGGCCAGGGTGAGGAAGACCGCCCGCCAGGAGCCGAAGCGCAGCACCAGGCTGCCGACGCTCGGCGCGGCCACCGGCGCCACGCCGAAGACCAGGGTGAGCCGGGAGAAGTACTTCGCCGCGGCGCGGCCGGAGTAGAGATCGCGGACCACCGCGCGGGCGACCACCACTCCCATGCCGCCGGCCAGGCCCTGGGCGAAGCGGGCGGCGGCCAGCGCCGGGGCGTTCGGCGCCACCGCGCAGACCAGCGCCAACAGGGCGTACGCGGTGACGCCGACCAGCACGGGCCGGCGCCGCCCCCAGCGGTCGCTGAGCGGGCCGGTGACGAACTGGCCGAGCGCGAGACCGACCAGGCAGGTGGTCAGCGAGAGCTGGATCTGGGCCTGGTCGGCGCCCAGGTCGTGGGTCATCGCCGGGAACGCCGGCAGGTACATGTCCAGCGAGAGCGGACCGATCGCGGTGAGCGTGCCGAGCAGCACCAGCAACGTGGCCCCGGCACCCCGTGGAGTTGCCGGATCGACGGACGGGCGCGCGGTCGTCCGCACGGTCTGGCTCACGGGTGCCCCCAGGTAGATGATCTCCAGCTAATCTTAGCTCTGTACTCAGAACTATTGCGATGTGAAGCAGGTGACCCGGTGTCGAGCGAGGAGGCCACCGCCCGGTTCGGCGCCGTGGTGGGGGAGCTGCACCGGCTGCTGCGGCGCGTGGCCGCCGGCCGGGCCAACCGGATCGCCCTGCCCGAGGCCCAGGTGGAGCTGCTGCTCCTGGTCCGTGCCGAGCCCGGCATCAGTGGCCGGGAGGCGGCCCGCCGGCTGGCGACCGCGCCCAACACCGTGAGCACGCTGGTCCGGCACCTCACCGACGCCGGGCTGCTGGAGCGGGACCGCGACCCGGCGGACCGCCGCGTGGTCCGGCTCCGCCTCACCGCTGCCGCCCGGGCCCGGATGGCCGACCACGAGGCGCACCGCACCGCGCTGCTCACCGAGGCCCTGGCCGCCCTCGACCCGGCTGCCCGCGCGGCGCTCCTCGCCGCCGTCCCGCACCTCGACGCCCTGCTGGCCGCGCTCCGCCGCCGCCCCTGACCCGCGACCCCCCGCCCTCGCGGTCTTGCCGTTCGTGCCCGGGCGAAGGCGGCAGAAGGGCGCGACCCGCCGACCGGCAGTGCAAGATCGAGGACGCCGGATGGCGGGAGGGACAGTCAGGCGGTGCCGTCGAGTTCGGCGTAGCCGCGGCGGGCGGCGATCAGGCCGGGGCGGGCGCCGAAGGGGGACTCGGCCGCCACCCGCTCCGGGAGTGCGCTGCCGGTGTGGCCGGCCCGGATCAGCCAGGCCTGCTGGGCCAGCTGGGCGTGCTGGGCCCGGACGAACTCCGCGTCGACCGGCGAGCCGTGCCCCGGCACCACCACCGTGGCGGGCGTGGTGAGGCGCAGCAGGTCGGCGACCGCGTCCGGCCACTGCAGCGGGTACGACTCCTCGAAGGCCGGCGGTCCGCTCTGCTCCACCAGGTCACCGGCGACCAGCACGTCCGCGTCCGGCACGTGCACCACGAGGTCGGCGTCGGTGTGGCCGTGCCCGGGATGGCGCAGCACCACCCGCCGCCCGCCGACGTCGAGCACGGTCTCGGTGAGCACCGGGTGCGTCGGGGCCAGCAGCTCGGTCCCGGTCAGCTCGGCGGCGAGCCCCGGCTGCTGGTCGCGCATCTCGTCGTACGCCGCCCGGCGCAGTTCGTCGGGGCGGTCGCGCAGCGCGGCGGCGGCCAGTTCGTGCGCGTACACCGGGCGGGGCGGGTCGGCGGCCAGGGTGGCGTTGCCGAAGCAGTGGTCGAAGTGGTGGTGGGTGTTGACGATGGTCCACGGGTGCGGGGTGACCGCCCGGGCGGCCTCGGCCAGCTCCCGGGCCTGCCTGGCGGTGGAGAGAGTGTCCACCAGCAGGGCCGCGTCGTCGCCCACCACCAGCGTCACGTTGACGTGCAGCAGCGGCTCGCGCAGCACGTGGACGCGGTCGGCGACCTCGACGAACCGGGCGGTCATGACGCCCGAGACGCGCGCTCGACGAAGCGCTGCCGGTCGACCAGCATGCGCTCGATCCGACCTTCGGCCGCGACCTCGTCGCCGTCGGTGACGGTCACCTCGAACAGCAGCCGCCAGCCGTCGACCTTGGCGAGCCGGGCCCGGGCGACCACCGTCCGCCCGACCGGGGTCGCCGTGCGGTGCTCCAGCTCGACCCGGACCCCGACGGTCGTCGACCCGGGTGGCATCCGGGTCGCGGTGGCCGCCACGGTCGCCGCCTCGGCCAGGGCGAGCACCCGGGGCGTGCCGAGCACCGGCACGTCGCCGGAGCCCACCGCCTGTGCGGTGTCGGCGTCGGTGACGGTCAGTTCGACCCGGGCGGTCAGGCCCGACACGAAGGGCGTCTCCGGCTGCTCCTGCATGCCCCGAGCCTAGACGAGCCGGGGCCGGGACGTCCGGTCTCCGCACCGTGGACGGCCCGGGCCACAGGTGGTCGGCGTCAGTCGATCCGTTGTGCGCCGTTAACCTTGACCGCGATGGCGATCGTGACAGACCCCCAGCCCCCTGCCCGGACCGGTGCCCCCACCAAGACCGACGGCGGGCGCCGTCGCGTGGTGGCGATGACGATCTGGGCGGTCGCCTTCGTGGCCGCCTGGCTCGGTATCGGCCTGCCCACCGACCCCGCCTACGCGTTCGTCTGGATCTGGGCGGCCACCATCGCGTGGTACTCATCGCGGCCGTGGCGCAGCCACCTGCGGTTCGCCCGGGACTGGATCCCGGTGGTGGTGCTGCTGGCCGTCTACAACCTCTCCCGAGGCTTCGCCGACAACGGCGCGACCCCCCACGCCATGGAGCTGATCGTCGCCGACCGGTTCATGACAGGCTGGGCCACCGGCGGCGAGGTGCCCACGGTCTGGCTCCAGCAGCACCTCTACAAGCCCGAGGTCCACTGGTGGGACGTGGCGGTCAGCTGGGTCTACTTCTCGCACTTTGTGGCGACGTTCGCCGCCGCCGCGGTGCTGTGGATGCGCGACCGCTCGCGCTGGGCGGCGTACATGCGGCGCTGGGGCTTCCTCTGCGCCGCCGGGCTGGTCACCTACTTCCTCTACCCGGCCGCCCCGCCGTGGTGGGCCGCGCAGAACGGCCTGCTCACCGAGGTCGCCCGGATCTCCACGCGGGGCTGGAAGGAGATGGGCATGCACGGCGCGGGCAACCTGCTCAACGCCGGGCAGATCGCCTCCAACCCGGTGGCCGCGATGCCGTCGCTGCACACCGCGTTCGCCCTCTTCGTGGTGCTGTTCTTCCTGCGCTCGCTCCGGAAGCGCTGGTGGCCGCTGCTGCTGGCCTATCCGCTGGCGATGACCTTCACCCTGATCTACAGCGGCGAGCACTACCTGATCGACGTGCTGGTCGGCTGGGCGTACGTGGGGATCACCTTCCTGGTGGTCGGGCTGGCCGAGCGCTGGTGGGCGACCCGGCGCGCCCGGCGTGCGGCGGTGGCGCCCGCGACGGAGCCGCAGCGGGCAGCCGGCCTGGCTGCGGACGCCGCCGAGACGGACGCCGCCGAGACGGACGCCGCCGTTCCGGTCACCCCCGACGCGGTGCCGGTCGAACGCTGACCGCTGGTCAGCCCCGCCGGTCCGGGTGCCGGGCGGCGTGCGCCCGCGCGATCAGCTCGGCCGCCAGCACCCAGGCCTCGGCCAGGTCCCGGTCGGGCGCGGCCGCGCCCGACCCGCCGGCGGTGTCCGCGTGCACGGTGGCCAGCCGCAGCCACCGCTGCGCCGGGCCCTGGGTCACCCGCACGCTCTGGATCCGGGCGTACGGAACCACCGTCAGCTGGCGGGTCAGCAGCCCGGCGCGGGCGACGAAGACCTGCTCGTCGAGGCCGGCACCGACCGCCGCGCGGGTCAGCGGGCGCAGCCAGCGCGCCCGCGGCGGCGGTGGCGTGGTGGGTAGCGCACCCAGCCGCACGCCGGGCAGCACCTCGGCGACGACCAGCTCGCCCACGTGCGCGTCGCCGACCGGCAGCAGCCGGTCCGGCCGGTTCCGGTCGTCGGCCTCGCCGGTCGAGTAGCCGGCCACCTCCAGCCGCAACCGCAGCCAGCCCTTCATCCGCCAGAGCAGCGGCCAGGTGACCCCGATGGTCTGCACCCGGTGCAGCGGCACGGTCTGCACCCGGGTCTCCAACAGACCGTTGCGGACCCGCAGCGTGTCGTCGTCCCGGTCGAGCCGGAAGCTCCAGTCGTCGAGCACCCGGCGGATCGGTTGCAGCAGCACGCCGGCCATCGCGGTCAGCGTGCTGGCGACCGCGATGAACGACCACGACCCCTCGGTGACGAACTGGGCCACCACGAAGGCCACGCCGAACGGGAGCAGGAACGCCTGCGGGGTGAGCAGCTGGCTGACCAGCAGATCCGCGTTGCGTACGGTGTGCAGCCGCCGCCCGGCCGGGCCCGGTGCGGGCTGCTCCCCGGCGGTGGGGCCGGCGGCGGGCGGGACGGCCTCGGGCGCGCGGCCGGCCAGGGCGAGCAGCCGCTGGCGCAGTGCGCCGGCCTCAGCCACGCTCAGGTACGCCAGCGGCGCCTCGGTCTTGCCTCCGCCGACCACCTCAAGCCGCAGCTCGGCCAGCCCGGTGAGCTGTGCGAGCAGCGGCCGGACCACCTCCACGGCCTGCAGCCGCTCCAACGGGATCGCCCGGGTACGCCGCCAGATCAGCCCCTCGTGCACCCGGAGCTCCCGGCCCACCACGTGGTAGCCGGTGTTCCACCAGCTGATCACGGCCAGCACGGTGGCGCCGAGGACGAATATCACGACCAGCACGGTGAACCAGCCGAACCCGACCCGGGACAGCGTCGACCAGGAGAGGCCGGCGATCACCACGACCAGCGACTTCGCGCCGTGCAGCGCCGGACTGAGCGGGTGCAGCCGCTGCCGTGGCTCCTCACCGGCCGGCGCCGGCGGGGCCGGGTGACCCGACCAGCCGGTCCCGGCCCCGGGCGCCGCCCAGGGACCGGGCCCGGACGCGTTCCACGGATCGACCGGGCCCGGCCCGGGCTGGCCGTGGTCGACGGGACCGGGCCGGGGCTCGCCGTGGTCGACGGGACCGGGCCGGGGCTCGCCGTGGCCGACCGGGCCGTGGCTCACAATCCCTCCGCCCGGTCCTCGCCCAGTGCGGTCAACCGGTCCCGCAGCCGGGACGCCTCCGCCGGCCGCAGGCCGGGCACCCGGGCGTCGCTCGCCGCCGCGGCCGTGTGCAACTGGACGGTGGCCAGGTCGAACGCGCGCTCCAGCGGCCCGGCGGTGACGTCGACGAACTGCATCCGCGAGTACGGCACGATCGACAGCCGCCGCACCAGCAGCCCGTGCCGGACCAGCAGGTCGTTCTCCCGCTCGGCGTATCCCCAGGCGTGCACCGCCCGGACGATGGTGACGGCGCGCCAGGCAGCCAGCAGCACCACCACGCCGAGGGCGGTACCGAGCAACCAGTGGCCGGTGACCGCCCACGCCACGCCGAGCACCACCAGCACCACGGCGAGCAGGATGCCGAGCCGGATCAGCTCCACCCAGATCAGGTCGCGGGAGATCCGCTGCCATCGGACGGTTTCCGGCCAGGGCTCAAGGGGGCCGGGCGGGGCCGGCGGTCGGCCGGCGAGGCCGTCACCGTTCACGGGGTGGTCCGCTGCGCTCGCTCACCCTTCGAGCGTAGGCGATTCCGGCATCGCCTCAACCTCGCGCAGGAACCCGCGTGCGTCGAGGAAGGCGCCGAGTGACTCCCGGTGGTCGGGGCAGGCCAGCCACGTCTTGCGCCGGTCGGCGACGTGCAGGCGGGGATTGTTCCAGCGCAACGCCCAGACGGCGGGGGCGCGACACCCCCGCGCCGAGCAGATCGGCACCTCGTCGGCGGGAGTGGGAGTGCTCACCGGGGCGAGTCTAGGGGCGCGCGCCGGGAAGTTTAGCGCCGGGCGGCCACGGGGGAAGCCGCCCGGCGACGAGGTGAATCGTACACACGACGGACCCCTGGTTGTCCACCCGTGTTCAGGGTTTTCGGCGCGACGGGACGGCCCGGCGAAAATCGTCCCTCTCCCGCCCTCGGCTCTCAGCCGGGCATGACAGTCTTGATACGCACCACACCGCGACGACGACCAAGCTGTGGAGGACCGGTGGCCCAGCCGACCACGCCCGACGCCCCGACCCCGACCGAGGCCGTGCGGGACGCGCCGCCGCCGGCGGCCACCACCCCGGCCCAGGACGCCACGCTGCTGGAGCGGGCGCTGTTCGAGATCAAGCGGGTGATCGTCGGGCAGGACCGGATGGTCGAGCGGATGTTCGTCGCCCTGCTCGCCCGGGGACACTGCCTGCTGGAGGGAGTGCCGGGCGTCGCCAAGACCCTCGCCGTCGAGACCCTCGCGAAGGTGGTCGGCGGCTCGTTCGCCCGGGTGCAGTTCACCCCGGACCTGGTGCCGGCCGACATCATGGGCACCCGCATCTACCGGCAGTCCAGCGAGAAGTTCGACGTCGAGCTGGGCCCGGTCTTCGTGAACTTCCTGCTCGCCGACGAGATCAACCGGGCGCCGGCGAAGGTGCAGTCGGCGCTGCTGGAGGTGATGAGCGAGCGCCAGGTGTCGATCGGCGGGGAGACCCACCGGGTGCCCGACCCGTTCCTGGTGATGGCGACCCAGAATCCGATCGAGCAGGAGGGCGTCTACCCGCTGCCGGAGGCGCAGCGGGACCGCTTCCTCATGAAGATCGTGGTGGGCTACCCGACCGACGCCGAGGAACGGGAGATCGTCTACCGGATGGGTGTCGCGCCGCCCGAGCCGGTCCGGGTCTTCGACACTGCGGACCTGGTCGCCCTCCAGCACAAGGCCGACCAGGTCTTCGTGCACAACGCGTTGGTCGACTACGCGGTCCGGCTGGTGCTGGCCACCCGCACCCCCGCCGAGCACGGCATGCCGGACGTCGCGCAGCTCATCCAGTACGGCGCCAGCCCGCGCGCCTCGCTCGGGCTGGTCCGGGCCACCCGGGCGCTGGCGCTGCTGCGCGGCCGGGACTACGCGCTGCCGCAGGACGTGCAGGACATCGCCCCGGACATCCTGCGCCACCGGCTGGTGCTCAGCTACGACGCCCTCGCCGACGACGTCCCGGCCGACCATGTCGTGCACCGGGTGATGTCGACCATCCCGCTGCCGTCGGTCGCGCCCCGGCAGCAGGCCACACCGCCGCCACCGGCCGTCCCGCAGGGCACCGGCTGGCCCGGGCAGCGGCCGTGACCCCACCCACCCGGCTGCCGGCCACCGGCGACCGCTCGGAAGCCGTCCTCGCCCGGTTGCAGCTGATGGTCACCCGCAAGCTCGACGGGCTGCTCCAAGGTGACTACGCCGGGCTGTTGCCCGGGCCGGGCAGCGAGGCGGGAGAGTCCCGCGAATACCGCCCCGGCGACGACGTACGCCGGATGGACTGGCCGGTCACCGCGCGGACCACGACGCCGCACGTCCGGCGTACGGTGGCCGACCGGGAGCTGGAGACCTGGCTGGCGGTGGACCTCTCGGCGAGCCTGGACTTCGGCACCGGGCGGTGGCTCAAGCGTGACGTGGTGGTCGCCGCCGCGACCGCCCTGGCCCACCTGACCGTCCGCGGCGGCAACCGGATCGGCGCGGTGGTCGGCACCGGCGCCCCGGGGGCTGTACCAAGCGGCGGGTGGCGGGACTCGTCCCCGGTCCGCGGGCCGGGGACGCTGTTGCGGCTGCCCGCCCGGGCCGGCCGCAAGGAGGCGCAGGGGCTGCTCCGGGCGATCGCCGCGACGGAGATCCGCCCCGGGCGCAGCGACCTCGGCGTACTCGTCGACACGCTGAACCGGCCACCACGCCGACGTGGGGTGGCGGTGGTCATCTCCGACTTCCTCGCACCGCCGCAGCAGTGGGGCCGGCCGATCCGTAAGCTGCGGGTCCGGCACGACGTGCTGGCGATCGAGGTGGTCGACCCGCGCGAGCTGGAGCTGCCTGACGTGGGGGTGTTGCCGGTGGTCGACCCGGAGACGGGGGAGCTGCACGAGGTGCAGACCGCCGACCCGCGCCTGCGCCGCCGGTACGCCGACGCGGCGGCCGCCCAGCGCGCGGCCATCGCCACCGAGTTGCGCACCGCCGGCGCGGCCCACCTGCGGCTGCGTACCGACCGAGACTGGCTGCTGGACATGGTGCGTTTCGTCGCCGCGCAGCGGCACGCCCGTACCCGAGGGACGACTCGATGATCCGTTTTCTGCAACCGTGGTGGCTGCTGGCCGTGCTGCCGGTGCTCGCCCTGGCCGGCGCGTACGTCTGGCGGCAGCTGCACCGCCGGGCGTACGCGATGCGGTTCACCAACGTCGACCTGCTGCGCACCCTCGCGCCGAAGGGCCTGGGGTGGCGGCGACACGCGGCGGCCACCGCGTTCCTGCTCTGCCTGCTGGTGCTGGCCACCGCGCTGGCCCGCCCGGCGGTGGACACCCGGGAGCCGCTGGAGCGGGCCACCGTGATGCTCGCCATCGACGTGTCCCTGTCCATGCAGGCCGACGACGTCGCCCCGAACCGCCTCCAGGCGGCCCAGGAGGCGGCGAAGCAGTTCGTCGGGGAGTTGCCGGAGAGCTACAACGTCGGGCTGGTCGCCTTCGCCAAGGCGGCGAACGTGCTGGTCCCGCCGACCAAGGACCGGGCGGCGGTGCGTACCGGCATCGACGGGCTCGTCCTGGCCGAGGCGACCGCGACCGGGGAGGCGGTCTTCACCTGCCTGGAGGCGATCCGCTCGGTGCCCGCCGACGGCGCGGCCGGCATCCCGCCGGCCCGGATCGTGCTGCTGTCCGACGGTTACCGCACCTCGGGGCGGTCGGTGGAGGAGGCGGCTGCCGCGGCGCAGGCCGCGAATGTGCCGGTCTCCACCATCGCGTTCGGCACCGACTCGGGTCAGGTGGACATCGGTGGCCAGCTCCAGCGGGTGCCGGTGGACCGGATGGCCCTGTCGCAGCTCGCGGAGACCACTCGGGGCTACTACTACGAGGCGGCGTCGGTGAGCGAGCTGAAGCAGGTCTACCAGGACATGGGCAGCTCGATCGGGTTCCGGACCGAGCCGCGCGAGATCACCCAGTGGTACGCGGGTTTCGCGCTGCTCTTCGCCCTCTGCGCCGGTGCGCTGAGCCTGCTCTGGTCGTCCCGCCTGATCTGAGGCGGGACGAGCGGGTCCGCCGTCCCCGAGGCGGGGCGGCCGGACCCGGCCGGCGCGGTCAGTGACCGCCGCCGGCCAGGATGAAGAGAACGGCCACCCAGACGGCGGCGAGGGTGAAGCCCAGCGGGGCGACGTAACGGCTCATGGGACTGCTCCGTGGCGACGGACGGTCCGGGCTCGCGGGCCGGACCGCAGGGGCGGATCAGGGCGTTCGCACACGAGAGTCGTGACCGGGGTGCTCCTCCGCGGGCGGCCCGACGGGCCGCACAGCATGGTCGCTCCGGGGCCGGTGGCCGGGGAGGCAGACGGGGCGGAGGCGCGAAATCTGGGTCAGCTCGGCTGACTGAGTCGTGGCTCAGCGGGGCTGACGGGGGGCCCGGCCACGACTGGAAGGATCGCCATCTCGCACAGCGATCACCTCCTGCGGTCGGCGGGGCTCCGGGAAGCGGGCGGTCATCGGCCCGCTAACGCGGATCATCGTACACCCGTCGCGCCGCCGTGCCGCACTCGGCCGGACGGTTGCCGCCGGCCCGCCGGTGGGTCAGCCGGCTCCGGCCCGCTCCGTCGTCCCGACCCCGGCGGTCTCATCGGCGGGGCTGCCCCGGCGGGCGGGCGCGACCGGGCCGCGGCGGTCACCCGACGGCCTGCGTCGCGCGGCCACCAGCACGGCCAGCACCAGGGCGAACAGCGGCAGCCAGCAGACCCGGGCGGCCACCCAGCCGGGGCCGGTCGGTGGGGTCAGCAGTCCCGGCAGGGCGTGGCCGAGGTGCGCGGTGAGCGCGGTCACCCCGATCAGCACCGGCTGGTGCCACAGGTAGACGCCCATCGCCTCCCGGTTGATCGCGGTCACCGTCCGCGCCGGCCGGTGTCGGTCCAGCAGCCGGGCCAGCGCGGGTCGGGCCAGCAGCGCGACGCCGACCTGGCCCACCCCCAGCGCGACGGCGAACAGCGACGGCGGATGCAGGTTGGACAGCCCCGCGCCGGGCACCCCCACGGCGCTGGCCGGGTAGCCGAGCGCGACCAGCCCGACGAGCGCCACGCCGCCGGCCGCCGCGAGCCCGGCGGCTGGGCGGGGGCCGGTCAGCCGTCCGTCGGCATGCGCGACCCCGAGCAGCCAGGGCACCGCCCAGGCGGCCAGCAGGGATGCCGGCAGCCGCCCGGGCGCCGCCGGGAGCACCCGGGCGGCCAGGTCGGCGGCGGCCACCACGGCCACCGCCGGTGCGGCGCAGCGCAGCGGACCCCATCGGCGTACGGCTGCCCGCAGCGGCGCGGTCAGCGCGGACAGCGCCAGCAGGGGCAGCAGGAACCACAGCGGACTGACCGCCAGCGTGATCGCCACGGCGAGGGTGCCGTCCGGGGTACCCAGGACGATCGCCGCCAGCAGTACCCCGGACCCGACGCCGAGCAGCGCCAGCGTCGGGCGGAGCAGCCGGCCCAGCCGCCGGGCCAGCCAGCGCCCGACGCCGTGCGGGTAGCTGGCCAGCGACCTGGTGGCCGCGTACCCGGCGGTGAAGAAGAACAGGCCGAGGGTCTGCAGGAGCCAGGTGGCCGGGGCCAGGTCCGGCATCGCGGCCAGCGGGCTGGCCGTGCGCAGGACCCCGTCGGGAGCCAGCACCAGGGCGGTGACCAGCCAGTGCCCGAGCACCACCCCGCCGATCGCGTACGCCCGCATCGCGTCGACCACCCGGTCCCGGCCCACCGGGGTTCGCGACTGCGGGGCTCGCAGGCCCGGCTCGCTCCTCGCGCTCACGGGGCCACCGCCGGGTCGGCAATGGCACCGTGGAGCACGACCGACGCCACCGCCGCCGTGGTGGTGCTTCCGGTCGCCAGGTAGCTGTCGTGGCCGGTCACCCCGGCGGTGGGCAGCGGTCGGGCACCGAAGGCCGGGTCGCCGGGGCGGACGCCGTGGCCGAGCCCGGGCAGCCGTACCTCCGGGACCCGGCGGATCCAGTCCGTGGGTGCCTCCGCCGCCCACACCCGGATGCGGCCCAGGTCGCCGGCCCGGTCCACGCCGACACCCACCCCGCCGAGCGTCACCACGTCGGTCACCCCGGCCGGCGACTGCTCGGCGGCGAGCCCGACGACCAGCGCCCCGTAGCTGTGCCCGACCAGCGTCACCGTGGCGTCCGGGCGGTGGGTGGCGAGCACCCGCAGCTGGGCCAGGAGCGCGGTGGCGCCCCGGTGGGCCGCGGTCCGGCCGGCCGCCGTCGCCACCCCGTCGGGCGGGTGGTAGCCGAGCCAGACCAGCACCGCGACCGGGGTGTCGGGCGCGGCGGCGCGCAGCGCCGCGTACAGCTCGGCCCCCTG
The DNA here is from genome assembly GCF_047921475.1 of Micromonospora sp. SL4-19. Classification (NCBI taxonomy): domain Bacteria; kingdom Bacillati; phylum Actinomycetota; class Actinomycetes; order Micromonosporales; family Micromonosporaceae; genus Micromonospora; species Micromonospora sp. SL4-19. The sequence goes on along the minus strand of NZ_JBLROB010000026.1, from coordinate 68,979 downwards.
CCGGGCCGGTGCCCGCCGCGCCACGCCGCCCAGCCCCCGGTCGAAGTCGTGCAGCGTGCTGCCCACCCCGGGCACCAGCACCGCGATCCGGTCGGCGGTCGCCAGGTCGCCGAGCACCTCCACCGCGAGGCCGTCGCCGCGCGGATCGAAGACCAGGAACCGGCGTCCGGCCGTGACCCAGCCGTCGTACGGCGGCCCGGCCGCTCGCAGCCTTGCGGCGACCATCGGATAGGCCTCGACGTACGCCGCCGGCGCCACCGGGGCGGGCCGGTCCGGCACCAGCAGCCCGAGGCCGAGCAGCGCGGTCAGTGCCACCCGGACGGGTGGGATCCAGTGCATCGTCGTCTCCCTCCGGAAGTCCTCCGGCGGAAGCGTGCGGTGCGGGCGGGCCGAAGATCGTCAACCCGCGGAGTGGTCTCCGGTGTGCTACCCCGGAGCTATTCCCTGGCGCTCACCAGACCCGTCTCGTACGCGAGGACCACGGCCTGGGCGCGGTCGCGGAGCTGGAGCTTGGCCAGGATCCGCCCGACGTGGGTCTTGACCGTCTGCTCGGCGACCACCAGGTCGGCGGCGATCTCCGCGTTGGAGCGCCCCCGGGCGATCAGGCGCAGCACCTCGGTCTCCCGTGGGGTCAGCCCGGCCAGGTCCGTCGGCCGGGGCCGGCGGTGCCCGGGGCGGGCGGCGAACTCGGCGATGAGCCGGCGGGTCACGCTCGGCGCGAGCAGCGCCTCCCCGGCCGCCACCACCCGGACCGCGTGCACCAGGTCGGCGGCGGGGGCGTCCTTGAGCAGGAAGCCGCTCGCCCCGGCGCGCAGCGCCTCGTAGACGTAGTCGTCGAGGTCGAAGGTGGTCAGGATGAGCACCCGGGGGCGGTCCACGCGGCGATCGCCGAGCAGTTGGCGGGTGGCCGCGAGCCCGTCCAGCACCGGCATCCGGACGTCCATCAGCACCACGTCCGGGTCCAGCCGGCGGGCCGCCGTCACCGCCGCCGCGCCGTCGGCGGCGTCGCCCACCACGAGCAGGTCCGGCTGGGCGGCCAGCAGCGCGCCGAAGCCCTGCCGGACCATCGCCTGGTCGTCGGCGATCAGCACCCGGATCATCCGTTCCCGCCCTCCCCGTCGTACGGCAGCACCGCGTGAACGGCGTACCCGCCGCCGTCGAGCGGCCCGGCGGCGAACGTACCGCCGAGCGCGAGGGCGCGTTCGCGCATCCCGGTCAGCCCGTGCCCGGCGCCCCGCTCGGCCGCTGTCGGGCCCGCCGGGCCGGCGGTGTTCTCGATCCGGACCGCAAGGATGCCCGGTCCGGGGTGGATGCTGATCCGCACCGCGGCCCCCGGGGCGTGCCGGGCCGCGTTCGCCAGCCCCTCCTGCACGATTCGGTACGCGGCCAGCCCGAGCGGCGCGGGCGCCCCGGCGGCCGGCGCGGGGGCGTCCAGGGTGACCGTCAGGCCGGCTCGGCGGGCGGTGTCCACCATCGCCGGGACGTCCGCCAGGCCGGGCTGCGGCGCGGTCTCCGGACCGGTCGACTCGCTGCGCAGCACGCCCAGCAGGCGGCGCATGTCGGTCAGCGCCTCCCGCGCCGAGCCGGCGATGGCGGCGAACTCGGCGCGGGTGCCGTCCGGCACGCCGGCGAGGCGATAGGGAGCGGTCTCCGCCTGCACGGCGATCATCGACATGTGGTGCGCGACCACGTCGTGCAGCTCCCGGGCGATCCGGGTGCGTTCCTCCAGGACCGCCCGGCGTTCCTTCTCCCGCTCGCTGAGCTCGGTCTGCGCGGCCAGGGCCCGGCGGGACAGCCGGTTGCCGCGTACGAGGTGGCCGAGCACCAGCAGGGTCAGGACCAGCAACAGGACGCCAGCCCAGTTGTTGGGGTCGACCAGCGCGACCACCGGCACGATCGTGATGACGCCCACCCAGATCAGCACCGGCCGGTCCACCCGGGCCGCCACCACCGCCATCACGAGCAGCGACCCGAGCACCAGCACCGGGCTCCACGGCCAGGGCTGGCCGGGCGGGGCGTTGAAGGTGCAGGTGAGCAGCGCCACGATGGTGAGCCGCCAGGCCAGCAGCGGGCGCCGGGGCAACGCGAGCAGCGGCGCGATGGTCAGCACCGCGAACAGCATCGCCACGATGCCGGGCAGGCGCCGGTTGGTCTCCCAGGCCAGGGTGGCGGCGAACAGACCCACCACCACGAGCAGGCCGACGGGGCCCACGTACCGGGCGAGCCTCGGCCAGCGTTGCAGTGGTGGCCGCGGCGGCGGGACGTCCGGGCCCGCGACGGCCTGCCGCAGCGCCGCCCACCAGCTGTCGACCCGGTGCTCGCTCATCAGCGGCAGCGTACGGTCCGGGATCTGTCACCGTCGTCCCGCCACGGTACGAGCCGGCACGTCGTACCCAGGGGTGACGTGGCATGCCGTTAGCGCTTACCTGCCGGTAACCCCTAGGCTCCGGACGACCGAGAGATCAGCTGAGCAGAGGGGGACCCGTGGCCCGTACCGTGCTGGTGACCGGCGGAAACCGGGGGATCGGCCTGGCCATCGCGCAGGCCTTCGCCAAGCAGGGTGACCGGGTGGCGGTGACCCACCGCAGCGGCGCGGCCCCGGAGGGGCTGTTCGGGGTGAAGTGTGACGTGACCGACTCCGAGTCGGTGGACGCCGCCTTCGCCGCGGTGGAAGCGGAGCTGGGCCCGGTCGAGGTGCTGGTCGCCAACGCCGGCATCACCGACGACACGCTGCTGATGCGGATGTCCGAGGAGCAGTTCACCGGGGTGCTGGACACCAACCTGACCGGAGCGTTCCGCTGCGCCAAGCGGGCCTCGACGAAGATGCTCCGGGCGAAGTGGGGCCGGATGATCTTCATCTCCTCGGTGGTCGGCCTCTACGGCGGCGTCGGCCAGGTCAACTACGCGGCCAGCAAGGCCGGCCTGGTGGGCGTGGCCCGCTCGATCACCCGGGAGCTGGGCAGCCGCAACATCACCGCCAACGTGGTCGCGCCGGGCTTCATCGACACCGACATGACCGCCAAGCTGCCCGAGGAGCGCCGCACCGAGTACCGCAAGGCCATCCCGGCCGGCCGGTTCGCCGACCCGGACGAGGTCGCCGGCGTGGTCACCTGGCTCGCCTCGGACGCGGCCGGCTACATCTCCGGCGCCGTGATCCCGGTCGACGGCGGCCTGGGCATGGGTCACTGAGCAACGCCTCGGCACAGGTCTTTCAGAGAGACGACGGAGGAAATCGCAAACATGTCCGGACTGCTCGCCGGTAAGCGGCTGCTGGTCACCGGCGTCATCACCGACGCCTCGATCGCCTTCTCCGTGGCGAAGCTCGCCCAGGAGAACGGCGCCCAGGTCGTGCTCACGGGCTTCGGCCGGCTCTCCCTGGTCGAGCGGATCGCCAAGCGGCTGCCCGAGCCGGCCCCGGTGATCGAGTTGGACGTGACCAACGCCGAGCAGCTGGCCGGCCTCGCCGACAAGGTGCGCGAGCACGTCGACGGCCTGGACGGGTTGGTGCACTCGATCGGCTTCGCGCCGCAGAGCTGCCTCGGCGGCGGCTTCCTGGACGCACCGTGGGAGGACGTGGCGACCGCGCTGCACGTCTCGACGTACTCCTACAAATCCCTGGCCATGGCGGCGCTGCCGCTGATGCCGGCGGGTGGCTCCGTGGTCGGCCTCACCTTCGACGCCTCCAAGGCGTGGCCGGTCTACGACTGGATGGGCGTGGCCAAGGCCGGGCTGGAGTCCGCCTCCCGGTACCTCGCCCTGCACCTGGGCAAGCGGGGCATCCGCAGCAACCTGGTCGCCGCCGGTCCGCTGCGCACCGTCGCCGCCAAGTCCATCCCCGGCTTCGAGCAGTTCGAGGACGCCTGGGCCGAGCGTGCCCCGCTGGGCTGGGACCTCACCGACCAGGAGCCGGCCGCCCGGGCGTGCCTGGCGCTGCTGTCGGACTGGTTCCCGGCCACCACCGGCGAGATCGTCCACGTCGACGGCGGCTACCACGCCATCGGCGCCTGACCGGTACGAACAGGGCCCCTTTTCCACGTCTCGTGGGTCAGGAGGGGCCCGGTTGACGCCCGGGCCCGGGGCCGTCGCAGGGCCGTGACCGCCGTCGGGGGAGAATGGTGCCCATGTACGACGCGTTGGTGCTGGTCTCCTTCGGCGGCCCGGAGCGGCCCGAGGACGTGATGCCCTTCCTGCAGAACGTGACCCGGGGGCGGGGCGTGCCCCCGGAGCGGCTCGAAGAGGTGGTCCAGCACTACCTGCACTTCGGCGGGGTGTCCCCGATCAACCAACAGTGCCGGGAGCTGCTCGCGGCGATCCGCGAGGACTTCGCCGCGGGCGGCGTCGACCTGCCGGTCTACTGGGGCAACCGGAACTGGGACCCGATGCTCGCCGACACCGTGGCGCGGATGCGCGACGACGGGGTGAAGCGGGCCCTGGCGTTCGTCACCAGCGCGTACGGCGGCTACTCCTCCTGCCGGCAGTACCAGGAGGACATCGCCGCGGCCCGGGCCGCGGTCGGCCCGGACGCCCCGGTGATCGAGAAGCTGCGCCAGTTCTGGGACCACCCCGGCTTCGTCGAGCCGCACGCCGACGCGGTGCGGACGGCGCTGGCCCAGCTCGACCCGGCGAAGCGGGACAGCACCCGGCTGGTCTTCACCGCGCACTCCGTCCCGACCTCGATGGCCGCCACCGCCGGCCCGCACGGCGGCCGCTACACCGCCCAGCTCGCGGAGACCGCCCGGCTGGTGCACGCCACCGCCGCGCCGGACCTGCCGTACGACCTGGTCTGGCAGAGCCGCTCCGGGCCGCCGCAGGTGCCGTGGCTGGAGCCGGACATCAACGACCACCTGGCCACCCTCGCCGGAGAGGGCGTGACCGCCGTGGTGGTCAGCCCGATCGGGTTCGTCTCCGACCACCTCGAGGTGGTCTGGGACCTGGACACCGAGGCGCTGGAGACGGCCAAGCAGCTCGGCCTGGACTTCGTCCGCGCCGGCACCCCCGGCACCGACCCGCGTTTCGTGGCCATGGTGCGTGAACTGGTCCTGGAACGGACCGCCCCGGACGGAGAGCGGCTGCGCCGCCGCCTCGGCGAGCTGCCCATGTGGGACACCTGCCCGACGCCGTGCTGCGTGCCCCCGGCCCGCCGTCCCTGAACCTGACCGACCTCTCGACACCCCTGGGACGACAGATGCATGACCGCAAGCCGGTGCAGAGCTGGCTCACCGACATGGACGGCGTGTTGGTGCACGAGGGCCAGCCGGTGCCCGGCGCGCCCGAGTTCATCAAGAAGCTGCGTGCCTCCGGCAAGCCGTTCCTGGTGCTGACCAACAACTCGATCTACACCCCGCGTGACCTCCAGGCCCGGCTGGCCCGGATGGGGCTGGACGTGCCGGAGGAGTCGATCTGGTCGTCCGCCCTGGCCACCGCCCAGTTCCTGGCCGACCAACGGCCGGGCGGCACCGCGTACGCGATCGGTGAGGCGGGCCTGACCACCGCCCTGCACGCGGTGGGGTACGTGCTCAGCGACTTCGCCCCGGACTACGTGGTGCTGGGGGAGACCCGCACCTACAGCTTCGAGGCGATCACCAAGGCGGTCCGGCTGATCAACGACGGGGCCCGGTTCATCTGCACCAACCCGGACGCGACCGGCCCGTCGGTCGAGGGCGCGCTGCCGGCCGCCGGCTCGGTGGCCGCGATGATCTCCAAGGCGACCGGGGTGGAGCCGTACTTCGTGGGCAAGCCCAACCCGATGATGATGCGTTCGGCGTTGAACACCATCGAGGCGCACTCGGAGAGCACCGCGATGATCGGCGACCGGATGGACACCGACATTCTCTGCGGCCTGGAGGCGGGGCTGGAGACGATCCTGGTGCTCACCGGGATCAGCAGCCGGACGGAGGCGGAACGCTACCCGTACCGGCCGTCCCGGATCGTCAACTCGGTCGCCGACCTGATCGACGAGGTCTGAGCCGCACAGGACTGGCGGCGGGCCTACGGCCGCGCGGTCAGAGACGCAGCGGGGCGTTGCAGGCGGCCACCAGGGCCTGCCGGCACGCTGTGGTGAGCGGGCGCAGCGCAGCGTCCCGTTGCTGCGCCTCGTAGGTGTTCACCGCCCCGCCCGGGGCGCTCTCCCCGGCCAGGGCGAGCACCCGGTCCAGCACGGCCGCGCGGGCGAAGAGCCGGCGTGCCCGCGGGTCGAATCCGGGCGGCAGGTCGGTGGCGCCGTCGGGGCGGCGCAGCGCCGCGAGGGCGCCGGCCAGCTCGGGCCGCCACTGGGCGACGTCGAGCCGGGTGAGCGCGGCGGTCGTCTCGGCGAGCGCGGCGGCCAGTTCGGCCTCCGCCTCGGCCGCGCCGGGCACCGCGAGGGACGCCTTCGGCGCGTCGGCCGGCAGCGGGTACACCCGCCAGAGCACGGTCTCCCAGGTCATCCCCGAGCCGGAGGTGTGGGTGCGCACCTCCGGGACCAGGCCGAGCCCGCTGGCCACCACCGCCTCGCCGGCGAGCAGCGCCGCGCCGGCGAAGTCGCCCGGGCCGGGCAGGCCGCGCGGGTCGCCCGGGGCGGGCAGCACGAGGCGGATCTCGTCCGGGGAGAGCTTCGCCAGGCTGGGCAGCGCCTCTCGCAGGGAGACGTCGGTCCAGGTGCCGGGGGCGTCCGCGACCAGGTGCTCCTCGTCGCCGGCGATCTCTTCGGCGACCTCGTCGAAGGGCACCAGGCCGGCCCGCCAGGCACGTGCCCAGGCAACGAAGCGGCTCGACCGGCGCGGAGCCAGCGTGGCCGCGCCCGTTACGGGGGAGGACATGCCGAAAGGGTACGTGCTCGCCGCCGCCGCTGTCTCGGCTGCCGCACCGGCGGCGTGGCCTGCCCCCAACTACCCCCTTCGCCCCTTTTCTGCGCCGCATCGCGGCCCATCGGACAGCCCGTCGGACGGCGCGTCGGCGGGCGACGCGCCGGGCCGCTGATTAGCGTGATCACATGGCGGGGCGATACGGCGAGGACGTGCTGGCGGGGGACTGGCGACGGCGGAAGGTCACCCCGGAGGTGGACGCCGAACCGGACCTGGTCGTCGAGGACGCCGACTCCGGGTTCTGCGGCGCCGTCGTCGGCTTCGACTCGGGGGCCGTGGTGCTGGAGGACCGGCACGGCCGGCGGCGCAACTTCCCACTGCTGCCCGCCGCGTTCCTGCTCGACGGCCAGCCGGTCACCCTGCGCCGGCCGGCCCGCGCCCCGGTGCCCGCGGCCCGGCGGCGCACCGCCTCCGGCTCCATCGCGCTGGCCAACGTTCGGGCCCAGGTGGCCAAGGCCAGCCGAATCTGGGTCGAGGGCGTGCACGACGCGGCGCTCGTGGAGCGGATCTGGGGCGACGACCTGCGCATCGAGGGCGTGGTGGTGGAGCCCCTGGACGGCATCGACGCCCTTGCCGCCGAGGTACGCGCCTTCGAACCCGGCCCGGGCCGCCGGCTCGGCGTGCTCGTCGACCACCTGGTGGCCGGCTCGAAGGAGAGCCGGATCGTGGCGGCCGTGACCTCGCCGCACGTCCTCGTCACCGGCCACCCGTACGTGGACGTGTGGCAGGCGGTGAAGCCGAAGGCGCTGGGCATCCCGGCCTGGCCGGTGGTGCCGCCGGGACGGCCCTGGAAGGAGGGGGTCTGCGCGGCCCTCGGGGTGGCCGAGCCGGCGGACATGTGGCGGCACATCCTGTCCCGGGTGAACAGCTTCGCCGACGTGGAGACGCCACTGATCAACGCCATGGAGCGGTTGATCGACTTCGTCACGGAGCCCGGCTGAGCCGTCGGGTTGCGGTCGGGGCCCGCCGATCTGGCGGGACGGCGAGCAGCTACCGCGCTGAGTGGGTGCCTGGCTTGGGCTCGTCGGGCGGCAGCGGTCCGTACGGGCGCGGCCCCGGGCTGGGTGGCTCGGGTTCGGTAGCCGAGGGGTTTCCGTGTGCTACGAGCTTGATGACGTGAATGGATCGGGGACGGGTGAGTCGTTTGCGTCATCAAGTTCGTAGCGGCTCAACCGGATCCGGTCGCGGAGGTCAGGGCTCCTGGTCGGGGGTGCGGGTGAAGACGAACGTGGCGATGTCCAGTGCCACCGGGTGCCCGGCCTCGTCCCGGAGCACGGTGAGGATCTCACCGTCCTGGGAGCCGCAGCGGCCGCGCCAGCGGTCCGGGCCCTCAGGGGTGAAGCGGAGCAGCGGCTGGCCGACCGGGCCGCCCACCAGGTCACCGGCCGCGTCCGGGCGGAACTCGTACTCCAGGCCCATCCACCACCAGCGGCCGGTCAGCTCGGCCAGCTCGGGGGCCGGCGGACCGGCTGGCCGCCACGGGGTGGGCGGGGCCGGCTCGGCGTCCAGCACCAGGGTGAGTACCTCGCGGGCCAGGCCGACGATGTGGTGCCCGCGGCTGAGGCCGTAGGCGTTGGCGAAGTCCACCACGGCGGTACGGCTGGGCCGGTGCACCGCGAGGCCGGCGATGTAACCGGGCATCGAGCCGCCGTGGCCGACGTACACCCGGTCGCCGACCCGGTAGAGCTCCACGCCGAGGCCGTGTCCGCCGGTCCACGAGTCCAGGTCGCTGATCACCACCGGCGCGCACATCTCGGTGAGCGTGGCCGGGGCGAGCACGTCCGGGGCCGGGTCGGCCAGGAACGCGGCCCAGCGACCGAGGTCCGCCACGGTCGACCAGAGCTGGCCGGCCGGCGCCATCGCCCCCGTGTCGGTGCGGGGTTCCTCGCGCAGCGTGTCGTGCCAGGGGTGCACCACGTAGCCCCGGGCGTACGGCTCGGTCGGGTGGTAGGTGGTGCGCCGCATGCTCAGGGGTTCGAGGAGCCGCTCCCGGAGCAACTCGGCCCAGGGCGTCCCGGTGATCCGCTCCAGCACCCCGCCGAGCAGCCCGTACGCCAGGTTGGAGTAGTGGTAGACGCGGTGCGGCGGGTGCGCGATCTTCGCCGGCGTCAGCCCGGCGATCAGGCCGGCCAGGTCGGCCCCCTCGGTCCGCTCCCACCACCGCCCCTCCGGTTCCCGCTGCAGGCCGCTGGCGTGCCCGAGCAGCTGGCGCAGGGAGAGCGCGCCGACCGGGGTGCCGGGCAGGTGCTTGTCCAGCGGGTCGTCCAGGGCCAGCCGGCCGGCGTCGCGCTGCTGCATCACCAGCACGGCGGTCATGGTCTTGCTGATCGAGCCGATCCGGTACTGCAGGTCCGCGTCGGGGGTGGGGTGGTCGCCGGCGAGCGCCACGCGGGCGAGCTCGCCGTCGCGTACCACGCCGAGGGCGAGTGACGGTCCGCGACCCTCGGCCTGGGCCCGGCTGACCAGCGTGTCCACGGCGCGGGCGGTCTCGGGCAGCAGGCGCATGTGGTTCTCCTCGTCGCGTCGGTGCGATCCATCGAGATTAGGTGATCATGACAGTTCGATGACACGTGCGTCGGCGTGTCACGATCGTGGGGTGGACGCCGTGTTGTGGATCGTGCTGGGTGTGTTGTTGGCGGTCGCCGAGATTTTCACGACGACGCTGTTCCTGATCATGTTCGCGGCAGGGGCGTTCGCCGCCGCCGGAGCCGCCGCGCTCGGCGCTCCGGTCGCGCTTCAGGCGCTGGTCTTCGCCGTCGTCTCCACGCTCTGCGTGTTGGGTGTCCGGCCGGTCATCCGGCGGCACGCACGGCCGGCGCTGGAGGGCGGCGAGCAGGCGTTCGGCGTCGAGGCGCTCGAGGGGACGACAGCCCTGGTGGTCGAGCCGGTCGACGTCGAGCGCGGCCTGATCAAGATCGACGGCGAGTTGTGGAGCGCCCGGGCGTACGACGCGACGCGGAGCTACGCCGCAGGCGAGCGGGTGCAGGTGATAAAGGTTCGGGGCGCCACCGCCCTGGTCTGGCAGGACGAGATTTCCACCCCGGGCGCACTGCCCGAAGCGAAAAGGTGAGCGGTATGACGTTTGTAGCGGTCCTGTTGATCGCCGTGGCGGTGATCGTCGTGGTGACGCTGGCGAAGGCGGTGCGGATCGTGCCGCAGCAGCGGCAGGACGTGGTGGAACGGCTGGGGCGGTACAAGCGGACCCTGAACCCGGGGCTGAACCTGCTCGTGCCCTACATCGACGCGGTGCGCACCAAGGTCGACATGCGGGAGCAGGTGGTCAGCTTCCCGCCGCAGCCGGTGATCACCTCGGACAACCTGGTCGTCTCGATCGACACCGTGCTCTACTTCAAGGTGGTCGACTCGGTCCGTGCCACCTACGAGATTTCCAACTTCCTTCAGGCCATCGAGCAGCTCACCGTTACCACGCTGCGTAACGTGATCGGCTCGCTGGACCTGGAGCGGGCGCTGACCAGCCGGGAGGAGATCAACCGGCACCTCTCCGGCGTGCTGGACGAGACCACCGGTCGGTGGGGCATCAAGGTCACCCGGGTCGAGATCAAGGCGATCGAGCCGCCGCCGAGCATCCGCGACTCGATGGAGAAGCAGATGCGCGCCGAGCGGGACCGCCGTGCCGCGATCCTGAACGCCGAGGGTCTCAAGCAGTCGCAGATCCTCACCGCCGAGGGCGAGAAGCAGGCCGCCGTGCTGCGTGCCGACGGTGACCGGCAGGCCCGGATCCTCCAGGCGGAGGGCCAGGCCAAGGCGATCCGCACCGTCTTCGACGCGATCCACCAAGCCAACCCGAGCCAGAAGGTGCTCGCCTACCAGTACCTCCAGGCGCTGCCGCAGATCGCCAACGGCTCCGCGAACAAGGTCTGGATCGTGCCGGCCGAGCTGACCAAGGCCCTGGAGGGCATGGGCGGCGCGCTGGGCGGGCTGGCCAACATGGTCGGCGACGTGCCGTCGCCGGAGGCCAGCAAGGGTGCCGGCGAGGTGGAGCGGGAGGCCGCCGAGGCGGCGCAGGCCGCCGCCAGCGCCGCCCAGGAGATCCACGACGAGGTCCGCGTCGCCGAGGCGCAGGCCACCGGCGGCAACGCCCCGCAGCAGGGTCTGCCGGCCCCCGAGCCGGTCTCGCCGGAGAGCCTGGTCAACGACCCCTCGGACCAGCGCGAGCGGGGCTGAGAAGGGCCGTCCGGCCACCGGACGGCAAAAGCGAGAAAGTCTCATGCGGCGCCCCGGTGCCTGCCACCATCGGTCTGAAGGACGGGTGGTGACCAGGAACCGGGGCGCCGAATGCGTCCCGCGCCGCCCGCAGGCGGAGCGAGGTGAGGCATGAAGGAGCCGGCGAAGAGCCTGTTCTCCAAGGAACTGTTCTCCAGAGAACCGGTTCCCGGCGCGCACGATCCCGCCGGACCGCTCGGCACCCGGCGAACCGGGGGCGGGTTCGGCGTGCTGCCGTTCGTCTCCGATCCGGGACGGGTCGCCCCAGCCACCAACGCGAGCTGGGCCTGGTCGGTACGCCGGTTCGCCCGCGCGGCGGTCTGGCTGCTGCCCGCGTACGCGATCCTCTACGGCCTGGTCGCGATGGCCAGCGACGGCGGGGTGGGCAACGACCCCTACCCGGCCAACGGCCGGCCGCTCTACCTGGTCGGCTGGGTGGCCGCGGTGTGGCTCGGGCTGCTCGCGCTGCTGGCGCTCACCGGCCTGCTCGCCGCCACCCGGTGCCGTAGGGTCGCCGCGGCCGGGCTGCTGGTCAGCATCGCCGGCGTCGTGCTGATGCTGCCCTTCGCCGGGCTGACCGAGCAGGCACCGGTCTTCGGCACCACCGCGCGCACCCTCGTCCTGGTCGGCGCCACCTGCTACAGCATCGGGTGGTTCCTCACCGGGTGGTCGGTCGCTCGGTCCGGGATGTTCGCCTACGGCGACGGGATCATGCTGATGATCGCCGCTCCGCTGCTCGGCCTCGGTGGCGCGCTGGTCGGTTCGTTGCAGACCTTCGGCGCGATCTTCGCGCTGGTCGCCGGCCTCGGCATCGGCTACCGCTCCGGGCGCCTGGTGCCGGCCGCAATTGCCCGCGACGCCATCGCCGCCAGCGTCACCGCCACCCCGGCCCCGCCATCCGGCTCCTCCCCGAACGGCCCGCTGGCCGCCGGCTGACCGGTTCCGCCCGCTCCGGCGGCGACCACGAAGTTGGCGGCGTTCCCGCAGGTGGGAGTGGCTGGAAAGACACCGTGAAGTAGCTGACAGTTGGCTGGCGGGGTGGTCGGTTGGCGGCATTCGCGGCAATCCTGGAGCCCATGCCGTCTCCCCGGTCGCCGCTGTCGCGGCTCCTCACCGTGCTGCTCGCCGGCGTCCTCGCCGGGCTCGTCCTCGCGGTCGCCGTGCTGCCCGGCAATCTGCTCGGCGGATTCGTCGCCAAGGCGGCCCTCGGGGCGTACGCGGACCTGCCCGACGCGCTGCGCACCCCCGCACAGCCCCAGCGCTCCTACCTCTACGCCAACGACGGCAAGACCCTGATCACGACGTTCTACGACGTCAACCGCACCGATGTGCCGCTGGCGGAGATCGCCCCGGTCATGCGGAAGGCGATCGTGGCCGCCGAGGACCGCCGCTTCTACTCCCACGGCGGTGCCGACCTGCGCGGCCTCGCCCGTGCCCTGGTCGCCAACGTCACGGGCGGCGGCACCGAGCAGGGCGGCTCCACGCTGACCATGCAGTACGTCCGCAACGTGCTCAAGACCGACCCCACCCGCACCGCCGAGGAGCGGCAGGCCGCCACCGACCAGACCATGGGGCGCAAGATCCAGGAGATCCGGTACGCGAACGCCCTGGAGAAGACCCTCAGCAAGGACGAGATCCTCAACCGCTACCTCAACATCGCGTACTTCGGCTCCGGGGCGTACGGCGTCGCCGCGGCCAGCCAGCGCTACTTCGGCAAAGCACCCGCCGACCTGACCCTGGCCGAGGCGGCCCTGCTCGCCGGCCTGGTCCAGTCGCCCGACGCGTACAGCCCGATCGGCGGGGACAAGGACAAGGCGCTCCAGCGCCGGGCGTACGTGCTCGACTCGATGGTCGAGACCGGCGCGATCACCGCGCAGCAGGCCGCCGCGGCCAAGGCGGAACCGCTCACCCTGCACGCGACCGCCCAGCCCAACGGCTGCACCGCGGTCACCCAGGGGCACGACGACTGGGGCTTCTTCTGCGACTACCTGCGGCAGTGGTGGCTGGCCCAGCCGGCCTTCGGCAACACCGTCAAGGAGCGTGAGCAGGCGCTGCGCCGGGGCGGCTACACGGTGGTCACCTCGCTGGACCCGAAGATCCAGGAGACCGCGCAGAAGCAGACCACCGCGATCTACGGCTACAGCAACAAGCGCGCCCTGCCGATCGCCGCGGTCGAGCCGGGCACCGGCCGGGTGCTCGCCATGGCGGTCAACCGGCACTACAGCCTGGCCGACAACCCGGCCGGGCAGGCCAACCGCCCGAACACCGTCAACCCGCTGATCTCCGGCGGGGCCAGCGTGCACGGCTACCAGGCCGGGTCGACGTTCAAGATGTTCACCATGCTCGCCGCGCTGGAGTCCGGCAGGCCACTGTCCACCGGCTTCGACGCCCCGGCCAAGCTGTCGACCCGCTACGCCTCGGACGCCGAGGGCAACTGCGGCGGCAAGTGGTGCCCGGCCAACGCCAACCCGCAGTGGATGGACGGCTACCGGATGATGTGGGACGGCTTCGGCCGCTCCGTGAACACCTACTTCGTCTGGCTGGCCGAGCAGGTCGGCCCGGAGAAGGCGGTGGAGATGGCGCAGCGGCTCGGCATCACCTTCCGGGCCGACTCCGACGCCGCCTTCGCCACGGACAACGCGGAGAACTGGGGCGCGTTCACCCTGGGCGTGGCGGCCACCACCCCGCTCGACCTGGCCAACGCGTACGCGACCGTGGCGGCCGAGGGGACGTACTGCACTCCGCTGCCGGTGGTCTCGGTGACCGCCGCCAACGGCGAGAAGGTCAACGTCGGCCAGCCGTCCTGCAAGAAGGTCCTTGACCCCGACGTGGCCCGGGCCGCGACCGACGCGGCCCGCTGCCCGGTCGGCCAGCAGTCGGCGTACGGGCAGTGCAACGGCGGCACAGCCACCTCGGTTGACCGGATCGTCGGCCGGCCGGTCGCCGGCAAGACCGGTAGCTCCGAGCAGAACGCCACCGAGACCTTCGTCGGGTTCACCCCGCAGGTGGCCGTCGCCGGCATCGCGGCCAACCCCGACGACTCGACCGACCTGGTCGGCTCGGCGGTGCAGGCCAGGGTGATCGACGCCGTCGCCCGGGTGATCAAGACGGCGGTGGACGGCAAGCCGGTGCAGGGCTTCACCGCGCCGAGTCCTGAGCTGGCCGGCGATCCGCAGCGCCCGCAGCCGCAGCAGACCCCGGACTGGCAGCAGCAGCAGCAACAACAGCAGCAGGACCAGGGCCTCCCGCCGAACCTCATGCGCTGGCTCCAGGGCCGCGGGCGCGGCTGACCGTCGCGACCCCGACCGGGCCCCCGCCGTCCTTCCTGGTGACGGCGGGGGCTTCAGTCCGACGGTTTCCGGCTGCCGTGGGCGCCGGGTGGGTCAGCGCGGGCCGACCCGGAACATGCCGGTCATCTCGTCGTGGACGGCGTAGCCGAAGCGGCGGTAGAGGCTGACCGACTGCCCGGCCGCGAACAGCCCGACGAAGGTACGGGACGAGGCCCGGCCGGCGATCCACTCCTCCAGCCGGCCGAGGATCGCCGCGCCCACCCCGCGCCGCTGCCGCTCGGGCACCACGGCGAGGTCCTGGAGGTAGTAGTAGATCGCGCCGTCGCCGACCAGCCGGCCGATGCCGATCACCCGGTCGCCCTCGACCGCCACCACCGCGTGCAGTGAGGCGGCCAGCGAGGCCGGGATCGCCGCCGGGTCGTACGCCTCGGTCCAGCCGACGGCGGTGGTGACGTCGACGAACTCCTCGACCGTGGGCAACCGGTCCACCAGGCGGTACTCCATGATCCGGAATCTATCCGGGCGTGCCCGTGGTCGGTGGAGAGAATTCCGCTCCCGGTGTCGGATCCCGTCCGGCGGCTCCGACCCACCGGTGAGCGCGCCCGCCGGGGCGCCACGAGCAGGAGGACACCATGCGCAAGCTCGTCTACTGGGTGCACCAGTCCGTCGACGGCTTCATCGAGGGGCCGAACGGTGAGTTCGACTGGCCGGCCATGGGGCCGGAGTTGTCCGCGTACTCCTTCGAGCTGGCCGACCGGGCCGACACCTTCCTCTACGGCCGCAAGGTCTGGGGCCTCATGTCCTACTACTGGCCCCGCGCCGAGGAGCTGTCCCAGCACCCGCACGACCTGAAGTTCGCCCCCGTCTGGCGGCGTACCTCGAAGGTCGTCATCTCGCGCAGCCTGGAGAGCGCCGAGTACGGCGCCCGGGTGATCGGCCGCGACCTGGCCGCCGAGGTCGCCGAGCTGAAGGCCCAGCCCGGCAAGGAGCTGCTGCTCACCGGGGGCTCGGGGGCGGCCGCGGCGCTCACCGACCTGGGCCTGATCGACGAGTACCAGGTGGTCGTGCACCCGGTGGTGCTGGGCGGTGGCACGCCGGTCTTCCCCGGCAAGGACCGACTCGACCTGCGCCTGGTGGAGACGCGGGGATTCGACGGCCGCTCGGTGCTGCTGCGCTACACGCGGGCGTGAGGTGGGTGGGGCGGCCCGGAGCGGGGGCCGCCGCCCACCACTCGGCGTGGCCGGGGCCATCGCCGGCCCGCCCGGTGCCCGGAACAGCGGAGCTGGCCAGGCAGAATCGTCGGGTGCCCGTCCACGAGATCACCGACCCCGACGACGACCGGATCGCCGACTACCGCGCGCTGACCGACGTCGAGCTGCGGACCCGCTGGGAACCTCCGCACGGCCTGTTCATCGCCGAGGGGGAGTTGGTGCTGCGGCGGGCACTGCGGGCCGGCTACCCGGCCCGGTCCTACCTGGTCGACGCCAAGCGGGTGGACCAGCTCGCCGACCTCGACACGGGTGACGCGCCGGTCTACGCGGCCACCCAGGAGGTGCTCCAGCGGGCCACCGGCTTCCACGTGCACCGGGGTGTGCTCGCCTCGTTCCGCCGCAAGCCACTGCCCTCCGCCGCCGAGGTGCTCGCCGACTCCCGCCGGGTGGTGATCCTGGAGGACGTCAACAACCACACCAACCTTGGCGCGGTTTTCCGGGGGGCCGCCGCGCTCGGCATCGACGCGGTGCTGCTGTCGCCGTCGTGCGCCGACCCGCTCTATCGACGCAGCGTGCGGGTCAGCATGGGGGAGGTGTTCGCGGTGCCGTACGCCAAGCTCGAGCGCTGGCCTGCGGGTTTGGACCAGGTGCGGGAAGCGGGCTTCACCGTGCTCGCCATGACGCCGGCTCCGGACGCCGTACCGATCCAGCGGTTGGCTCCGGCGCAGCGCGAGCGGGCGGCGTTGCTGCTGGGAGCCGAGGGCCCCGGCCTCACCGCGGCGGCCCAGTCCGCCAGCGACGTACGGGTGGTCATCCCGATGCGGCGCGGAGTGGACTCGTTGAACGTCGCCGCCGCTGCGGCGGTGGCGTTCTGGGAACTGGGTCGCGACGATCCGCCGTTCGGCAGCGGATAGCCGCCCGCACGTGTGTGGCCTGCTGACGCCCGTCCCGTCGAGCGTTCGGCTTGCATGACCATGCGCTCTGGTGAATAATCTTCCTCGTGTCCAAGGTTCTCACCTCCCTGCCCATCGGCGAACGTGTCGGCATCGCCTTCTCCGGCGGCCTCGACACCTCGGTCGCGGTCGCGTGGATGCGCGACAAGGGCGCCGTTCCCTGCGCCTACACCGCCGACATCGGCCAGTACGACGAGCCCGACATCGTCTCGGTGCCCGGTCGCGCGCTCAGCTACGGCGCCGAGGTCGCCCGCCTGGTCGACTGCCGCGCCGCCCTGGTCGAGGAGGGCCTGGCGGCGTTGACCTGCGGGGCGTTTCACATCCGCTCGGGCGGGCGGGCGTACTTCAACACCACCCCGCTGGGCCGGGCCGTGACCGGGACCCTGCTGGTGCGGGCGATGATCTCGGACGACGTCCAGATCTGGGGCGACGGCTCGACCTTCAAGGGCAACGACATCGAGCGGTTCTACCGGTACGGCCTGCTGGCCAACCCGCAGCTGCGCATCTACAAGCCGTGGCTCGACACCGACTTCGTCACCGAACTGGGCGGGCGTAAGGAGATGTCGGAGTGGCTGCTCGAACGCGGCCTGCCCTACCGGGACAGCACCGAGAAGGCATACTCCACCGACGCCAACATCTGGGGCGCCACGCACGAGGCGAAGACCCTCGAGCACCTCGACACCGGCATCGAGACGGTCAACCCGATCATGGGAGTCCGGTTCTGGGATCTGTCGGTGGAGATCCCGACCGAGGATGTCACGATCGGCTTCGACCAGGGCCGCCCGGTGACGATCAACGGCAAGGAGTTCGGCAGCCCCGTCGATCTGGTGCTGGAGGCCAACGCCATCGGCGGCCGGCACGGCCTGGGAATGTCGGACCAGATCGAGAACCGGATCATCGAGGCCAAGAGCCGGGGCATCTACGAGGCGCCCGGCATGGCGCTGCTGCATGCCGCGTACGAACGGCTGGTCAACGCCATCCACAACGAGGACACCCTGGCGAACTACCACAACGAGGGCCGCCGCCTCGGCCGGCTGATGTACGAGGGGCGCTGGCTGGACCCGCAGGCGCTGATGCTGCGCGAGTCGTTGCAGCGCTGGGTCGGCACGGCGGTCACGGGCGAGGTGACGCTGCGGCTGCGCCGGGGCGAGGACTACTCGATCCTGGACACCACCGGCCCGGCGTTCAGCTACCACCCCGACAAGCTGTCGATGGAGCGTACCGAGGACTCGGCGTTCGGCCCGTCGGACCGGATCGGCCAGCTCACCATGCGCAACCTGGACATCGCCGACTCGCGGGCGAAGCTGGAGCAGTACGCCACCCTTGGCATGGTCGGCGGCGCGACCCCCCAGCGGATGGTCGGCGCCGCACAGGCCGCCTCGACCGGGCTGATCGGTGCGATGCCACAGGGCGGCGCGGAAGCCATCGCCTCCCGGGGCGTCTCCTCCGGCGACGACGAGGCACTCGACCGCGCCGCGATGGAGTTCGGCGTCGACTGAGCGACGCCTCGGGAAGGGAGCCGCCGCCACCCGCGGTGGCAATGCTGGGAACTCGGCCGCGACGACCCGCTCTGATTCCGCCGGCAGGTTCTTCTAGATCGGCGGTGACGCACGGTAGCGTGTCGCCCGTGTTCCCTACCGTCCGTGAGGTGCTCGCCCTGGTGCCGGTACGCCACGGCGCCCCGCGCCTGGTGGCCGGTGACGCGGGCCTGGACCGGCCGGTCCGGTGGGTGCACGTGGCCGAGGTGCCGGACATCGCCACCCTCCTCGGCGGCGGCGAGCTGGTGCTCACCACCGGCATCGGACTGCCCGCCGACGACGCCGGGCTGCGCGCGTTCGTCGGCGAACTGGCCGACGTGGGGGTCTCCGGGCTGGTGGTCGAGCTGGGCCGCCGCTACATCAGTGGAGTGCCGCGGGTGATGGCGGCCGTCGCCGAACGGCGTGGGCTGCCCCTGGTCGAGTTGCGCCGGGCCACCCCCTTCGTGCGGATCACCGAGGCGGTGCACGCGCTGATCGTGGACGCCCAGCTCACCGAGCTGCGCGCCACCGAGGAGATCCACCAGCGGTTCACCGAGCTGTCCGTGGAGGGCGCCGGCGCCGCCGAGGTGGTGCGGCAGGCCGCCGAGCTGTCCGGGTGCCCCGTGGTGCTGGAGAACCTCTCCCGACAGGTGCTCGCCTACGACCCGGCGGGGCAGAGCGCCGAGCTGCTGCTCGACGGCTGGGAGCAGCACTCGCGGCGGATCCGTCCCGCCGGACGCACCGCGTACGACCCGGACAGCGGGTGGCTGGTGACCACCGTCGGCGCGCGCGGCCAGGACTGGGGGCGGTTGCTGCTGCGCTGGCCTGCCGGCGGAGAGCTGACCACCGGGCGGGCGCCGGCGGTCGACGACGTCGACTTCGACCCGGAGATTGCCCCCGCTGACGTCGCCCCCGCTGATTCGACGGCCGACGGCGACCGGGACGACCAGACGGCCTCCGGTCGGGCCGCCGGGGCGCACGCCACCGGCGTGGGCACCCTGCCCAGCCGGCTCACGATCCTGATCGAACGGGCTGCCTCCACCCTCGCCCTCGGCCGGCTGATCCGACGCGACGCCGAGGGGCTGGAACGCCAGATCCACCGCACCCTGCTCACCGCCCTGCTCGACCACTCCCGTCCGGTGGACGAGGTGGCGCTGCGGGCGAAGGCGCTCGGCGTGCCGCTGGACCGCCGGCACCTGGTCGGCGTGGTGGTCCGCTACCGGGCCGACGACCCGGCCGGGGAGAGCGCGGCCCCGGGCGTCGACGCCGGGCCGGAGGCCGGTCCGGCCCGGCTGCGCGACCTCGCCGAGGCGGTCGGCCAGGCGCTGCGGGAGGCCAAGCTCACCGGCCTGACCAGCGCCGTCGACGACCATGCCGTGGGGGCGCTGCTCGCGCTCGCCGATCCGGCCGCCGAGGAGAAGGCGCTCGCCGCGTTCGCCGCGGCGCTGCGTCGGGTACGCCTCGATGCCGCCCCGGCCCGCCCGCCGGCCCCTCGGTCCGCCTCCCGCCCGGTCGACGCGGCCACCCGTCCCGTCGTCGTCGCGCCGCGAGTTCCCGACGGCTCGACCCGTTCGGCCCTCTCCGGCGCGTCCAGGGCACCCGGCCCGGCGGCGGTGATCATCGCCGCCGGATCGGGGGTGGGCAGCCTGCGGGAGGCGGGCCGGTCGCTGGTCGAGGCGCGGCAGATCGCCGAGGCGGCCCGCCGGGATCGCCGGGACCTGGCGATCTTCCGGCTGCCGCACGTCGGGTTGGCCGGGCTGCTGCACCTGCTGCGGGACGAACCGCGGTTGCAGATCTTCGTCGAGCGGGAGCTCGGCGCGCTGCTGGCGTACGACGCCCGGCACCCCCGCGAGCAGTTGCTCGACACCCTGCGGGCGTATCTGGAGAACGGCCGGAACAAGTCCGCGGCGGCCGTCGCCGCGCACCTGTCCCGGCCGGCGTTCTACGAGCGGCTGGCCCGCATCGGCCGGATCCTCGACGTCGACCTCGACTCGGTGCAGGCCTGCCTCTCCCTGCACGTCGCCCTGCTGGCCCTCGACGCCGTCCGCACCCCCTGACCACGCCGCCCGGGCCCGCGGTGCGGCTCAGGTGAGGGCAGTGAGAGCCTTCGCGTAGGCGGGCGGGACGAAGTTCGGGCCGCCCGGGGTGAAGACGTCGGAGGTCGCGGCCGCCGACCAGGCGGTGTCCGGCAGGGCGTCCACCAGGGCGCGGACCACCGGGGCGTCGCGCCACTGCGGCTGCTGGGCGAGCAGGCTCAGCGCCACCACCGACTCCTCCACCTCGCCGACGCACTCGAACGGCTTGTGCCCGTCCACGCCGAGCAGCTCGCGATAGCCGGCGATCTGCGTGGTGTCGGCGAGCAGGTCGCCGCCGAAGATGCGGGTGATCCGCTCCCGGGACATGAACGGCGCCATGGCCAGGAAGACGAACCGGCACTTCGGGCAGTCCCGGCACCAGCGCTCGCTCGCGTCGCGCAGCTTGAACGCGGCGTTGCAGCTGGTCACCACCGCGTCGTACCGGTCGATCTCGGCGAAGAGCCGGGCGATGTGCAGCTCGGACAGCGACCGCAGCAACGAGAAGTACGGCTCGGTGAGCCCGGCGTGCTCCGCCAGGGCCGCCCGCAGCAGGCCCTCCGCCTCGACGCCCTTGGACCACTGGTGGTTGATCTCGTGCCCGTTCCAGACCAGGTTCGGGTCGGACGCCGAGCGCTCGTTGGACATCACCACCGGCCCGAGCCCGTGCAGCACGGCGGTCGCGACGGCGATCAGCGAGTTGATCGCGGTGACCGGGATGTGCCCGTTGAGCGCGCCGGCCGCGTTGAGGTCGAACAGCACCGGGTCGATCCGCCGCCGGGCGGCGAGGGGCACCAGGTCGGACGCCTCGTTGACCGAGACGATGACGTGGTTGGGGTTGACCGAGAAGGGCACCGGGTCGAAACCGGCCCGACGCAGCGCCTCCAGGCTGACGATGGAGTCCTTGCCCCCGCCGACGGCGGACAGCGGCCGGCGGTCCGAGTCGTCGTACACCCGGGGTGGGGCGACCTCGCCGGCCGGCACCTCCGGGCGCAGCTCCAGCACGTGCGGCAGCTGGTTGCGGTACGCGTACTCGGCGAGGCCCTTGGTGTAGACGGCGGTGACCAGCTCGACGGCGGCCGCGCCCAGCGGTGTCGGCAGCACCAGCCGGCGCGGTGCGGCGGCCTTGTAGTAGCTGACCCCCGCGACGACGTGCAGCAGCTCGAGGACCCGGGTAAGGGTGGCCGCGGTCTCGTCCGACACGGGCTGCGCCGGCAGGGGAAGGGTGATCGCCTCGGTGAACCGCTGCTCGCCGTCCGGGCCGGTCAGGGCGTAGTCGAACAACACCTCGCCGGTGGCGAAGTCGATCGAGTAGGACGGGAAGGTGAAGGCGTCCATCCGCCGGAGCTGCTCGTTGGGCACACGCCATAATAGGCCCTGGTTCGTCCGGCCGTGTCCGGCGTGCCGGACCGTGCGTCGACCGCCGTCGCCCACTCTGAGGAGAGCCTGTGCGCCTGTCTGATCTGCGCGGACGTCACGTCGCCGTGTGGGGGGCCGGCCGGGAGGGTCGGGCCGCGGTGATCGCGATCGCCGCGCACGGCCCGGCCGGTCTGGTCGCCGTGGACGACAGTGCCAACTTCCTCAGCCTGCCGTGGGAGGGGGCGGTCGCCGCTGCCGCGCCGCTGGTGACCGGCGAGGAGGGGTTCGCCCGGCTGGCCGCGGCCGAGGTGGTGGTCCGCTCGCCGGGGGTGCCGAGCACCCACCCCTGGATGGTCGAGCTGCGCCGGCGGGCCGTCCCGGTCACCCAGGGCAGCGCGCTCTGGATGGCCGACCACGCGGACCGGACGGTCGGGGTCACCGGCAGCAAGGGCAAGAGCACCACGTCGAGCCTGATCAGTCACCTGCTCGCCGCGATGGACCGGCCCAACGTCTTCGGCGGCAACATCGGCGTGCCGTTGCTCGACCTGCCCGAGGCCGAGCTGTACGTGCTGGAACTGTCCAGCTACCAGTGCGCCGACCTGACCGACTCGCCCCGGGTGGCCGTGGTCACCGCGCTCTTCCCCGAGCACCTCGACGCGCACGGCGGCGAGCGGGAGTACTACCGGGACAAGCTCAACCTGATCGCGCACGGCCCGCACACGGTGGTGGTCAACGGCGCCGATCCGCGGCTCGCCCTGGAACTGGGGGACCGGGCCGCGGTGCGGGCCGGCCTGCCGGACGCCACCCACGTCGCCTCCGGCCCGGACGGCACCCGCTGGTTCCACCTGCGGGACACCCCGCTGTTCCCGCGTGAGGTGCTGCCGCTGGTGGGCCGGCACAACGAGAGCAACCTGTGCGTCGCGCTCGCCGTGCTGGACGCGCTCGGCGTCGACGTGGTCGGCCGCAAGGACAGCCTCGCCGTGGCGGTCGCCGGGTTCCAGGGGCTCGCCCACCGGCTCACCGAGATCTCCGACCCGTCGGGGGTCACCTTCGTCGACGACACCCTGGCCACCAGCCCGTACGCGGCCATGCACGCGATCGACGCGTACGAGGGACGGCCGCTGACGGTGATCGTCGGGGGGACCGACCGGGGCCTGGACTACGCCCCGCTGCGCGACCACCTGGCCGATCGGGAGATCACCGTGATCGGCATCCCGGACAGCGGCCCCCGGATCGTCGAGGCGCTCGCCGGGCTGCCGGCGGTGCGGACCGAGGTCGCCGAGGATCTGGTCGCCGCGGTGGGACTGTCCCGCAAGCTCACCCCGGCCGGCGGGGTGGTGCTGCTCTCCCCGGCGGCCCCGAGCTACGGCCGGTTCCGCAACTTCGAGCACCGCTCGGAGGTCTTCGCGCAGGCGGTCGTCGACACCGCCCGCTGAGGTCCCGGCCGTCCACGGTCGCCTCGGCCCCGGGGTGGCCCCCGGCTCAGGCTTGCGGGGCGAGCCCGCGACGAGGCGATCAGGTCGGCTGACGGGACCGGAGGGTGACCGCCTGGAGGAGGGCGTCCCGGCACGCCTGGACGGCGGGGTGCCGGCTGCGGCTGCGGCGTACGACGGTGAAGACGCGGCGGGTGCGCTGGCTGCGGGGGAGTTGCCGCAGTGTGACGGTTGTGGGCTGTCCGCTCCAGACGAGGTCGGGCAGGAAAGCGGCGGCGTGCCCCTGCTCGACGAGGCGAAGGTGGAGCAGGAGGTCGGTGGTTTCGAAGCGTACGTCGGGTTCGAAACCGGCGGTGCGGCACAGGGTCATCGCCCAGTGTCGCGCGGCGGTGCCTTCGGGTTCCATCACCCACGGGTGGTCGGCGAGGGAGCGCAGCGCTGCCATGGGGCCGTGCGTGTCCGGGGCGCCGGCTGTTGTGGGCAGTGCGAGGTGCAGGGGGTCGTCGAGCAGGTCTGCCTGTTCGAGTTCGGCTGGCCGCAGGTTGGGGTTGCCGGGGTATTCCTCGGCCAGGACCAGGTCGAAGTCGCGGGCGTGCAGGGCGGGCAGGGCCTTTTCGGGTTCCATCTGCGTGACGTGTACGCGTAGCTGCGGGTGTTGGTCGCGCAGCAGGCCGAGTGCGGCCGGGACCAGGGCCAGGGCGGCGGTCTGGAACGAGGCGATGCGCAGTGTGCCGGTCAGATCGGCCAGGGAGGCGGCGATGTCCGTCTCCGCGCGCTCCAGGCGTTCGAGAACCGCTTCGGTGTGGGCGACGAGGATCTCGGCCTGCTCGGTCAGCCGCACCCGCCGGCCGACCGGTTCCAGCAGCCGGACGCCGACCTCCGCTTCCAACTGCGAGAGCTGCTGAGAGACGGAGGAAGGGGCGTAGGACAGGGCGCTGGCGACCGCAGCCAGTGTGCCGCGGTGCTTGAGCTCGCGCAGCAGGCGCAGTCGGTGCAGATCGAACAAGGCGGTCGCTCTCCTCGCCGTCGCGCCGCAACCTCTAATGGTCGGTTTTCCCGACGAGTATAGGTCGGAAACATCCGCTGGACCGATCATAGGAGGCCGTCGCACCCTGGAGCCGTGACCGAGAACGTCTCCTCTCCCGGGCTGATGCCATGGTTTGCGCCGCCCGGCGCCCGTGCCTGGAGGTGCCCGTCCGCACCCGCCGAGGTGCGGGCCTTCCACGCCGCCTTGCCCGACTACGCGCCCACCCCGCTGACCGAACTCCCGCCGCTGGCCGCGGAGCTGGGGGTCGGCCGGGTCTTCGTCAAGGACGAGTCGTGCCGCCTGGGGCTGCCCGCGTTCAAGGCGCTGGGATCGTCCTGGGCGGTACACCGCGTACTCTCCGAGCGGGCTGTGAGCGGCGACGAACCGGTCACCCTGGTGACTGCCACCGATGGCAACCACGGCCGGGCGGTGGCCCGCATGGCGCGCCTGCTCGGGCACCACGCTCACGCGTTCGTTCCGCAAGGTGTGCATCCCCAGGCCGTGGCGGCCATTGTCGCCGAGCAGGCCGAGGTGACCGAGGTCGCCGGGCCGTACGACGAGGCCGTACGTCTGGCGGCGGAGGCTGCTGCCGCGCCGGACGCGGTCCTGGTCCAGGACACCGCCTGGCCGGGCTACGAGCGGATCCCGGGTTGGATCGTCGAGGGCTACGCCACCCTCTGCGCGGAGATCGACGAGCAGTTGGCCGTTGAGGGGATCGTCGAGGGGCCGGACCTCGTCTCGGTGCCGGTGGGCGTGGGGTCGCTGGTCCAGGCCGTCATCACCCACTACCGCAGCCGCCCGTCCGGGCGGGCCCCGGCGCTGTTGTCGGTGGAGGCGCAGGCCGCGGCCTGCGTCCTGGCAAGCCTCACCGCTGGTGAACCGATGAGCGTCACCACGACCGACACCATCATGGCCGGGCTGAACTGCGGCACCCCGTCCAGCATCGCCTGGCCCTTCCTGCACAGCGGGCTGGACGCCGCTGTCGCCATCCCCGACGCCGACAGCGCCCGCGCGGCCGTCGACCTCGCCGCGCTCGGTGTCGACGCGGGTCCCTGCGGGGCCGCAGCGCTCGCCGGCCTTCGTGCGGTGCTCACCGGCCGGGACGCCGGACGACGCCGAACGGCACTGGGACTCGACCCGACCTCGGTGGTCGTGCTGTTGAGCACCGAGGGCCCGGACGCCAACCCGCACGCCACGACTCCACCGTCACGACAAGCGCCTGGAGGCCGACCATGACGAGCCCCGACAAGATCACCGTCAACGGCGAACGCCTGTGGCAGTCCCTGATGGACCTCGCCGAGATCGGCGCGTACGACGACGAGCGCACCGGCCTGCGCGGCGTCAACCGCCTCGCCCTCACCGACGCCGACGCGGCCGGCCGCCGCCAGGTCATCGCATGGATGGAACAGGCCGGCCTGACCGTCCGCATCGACCGGATGGGCAACATCTACGGCCGCCGCGCGGGCGCGGACCCCACCGCCGCCCCCGTCCTGACCGGCTCACACATCGACAGCGTCGCCACCGCCGGTGCCTTCGACGGCTGCCTCGGGGTGCTGGGCGGCCTCGAAGTCGTCCGCACCCTCAACGAACGCGGCATCACCACCCGCCGCCCCATCGAGGTCGGCATCTTCACCGAGGAGGAGGGCGTCCGCTTCGGCACCGACATGCTCGGCAGCGCCGTCGCCGCCGGCCGCCTGACCCTGGAGTACGCCCACGCCCGCACGGACCGCGACGGCCTCACCCTCGGCGGTGAACTCGCCCGCACCGGCTTCGACGGCCCCGTCGAGGTACGCCTCGACGCGCCGCACGCCTACGTCGAATGCCACATCGAACAAGGCCCCGTCCTCGCCGAGAACGACGTCGAGATCGGCGTCGTCACTGGGGTTCAGGGCATCTCCTGGCAGGAGATCACCATCCACGGGCGCGCCGCCCACGCCGGCACCACCCCCACCCACCTGCGCGCCGACGCCGGGCTCGCCGCTGCCCAGATCATCGTCCACCTGCGGTCCCTGGTCGACTCCGGCGACTACGGCGACCTGCGGGCCACTGTCGGCCACCTCATCGTCCACCCGGACCTGACCAACATCGTCCCGGCCCGCGCCGGGATGACCGTCGACCTGCGCAACCCCGACGACGCCCAGATGGCCCGCGCCGAAGCGGCGCTGGCCGCGTTCCTGCGCGACGTGGAGGGCAGCCAGCCGGGCCTGTCGCTGACCACCCGGCGGATGGCCAGAACCGCCTACGTCCCCTTCGACGACGGGGTGCAGAAGGTCATCGCGCAGGCCGCCGACGACCACGGCCTGGAGCACATCTCCCTGCTCTCCGGTGCC
Organism: Micromonospora sp. SL4-19; assembly: GCF_047921475.1. Lineage (NCBI taxonomy): Bacteria > Bacillati > Actinomycetota > Actinomycetes > Micromonosporales > Micromonosporaceae > Micromonospora > Micromonospora sp. SL4-19. Next base: position 42,721 of record NZ_JBLROB010000026.1, on the reverse strand, counting down.
GGGCACGATGCCCAGGAAATCGCCGCGCTCTGCCCCACCGCCATGATCTTCGTCCGCGGCGAGTACGACGGCATCAGCCACAACCCCCGCGAGTACTCCACCCCCGAGGCCTGCGCCCACGGCGTCGACGTCCTGGCCACCACGCTCCTGCGCCTCGCCAACCAAGACTGACCACCGCCACCTGAGGACCAGGGAGGTTCCCATGCTCTCCGAGATTCCCCCGGCTCCAGCGGCCCCCGGCGCCCTGGACCCGATCGATGATCCCCGCCACCTGCTGGCCCGGCTGATCGCCATCGATTCCGTCAATCCGGACCTCGTTCCCGGTGGGGCCGGCGAGACCGCCATCGCCGACTTCTGCGGCGAGTGGCTGGCCGCCCGCGGCTTCGACGTGCACCGACTGGAAGAGCGCCCCGGCCGGCCGTCGATCGTCGCGATCGCCCGCGGCACCGGCGGCGGCCGGTCCCTCATGCTCAACGGCCACCTGGACACGGTCAGCATCGCCGACTACGACGGCGACCCGCTCGACCCGCAGATCCGCGACGGCAAGATGTTCGGCCGTGGCGCCTTCGACATGAAAGGCGGTATCGCGGCCATGATGGTCGCCGCCGCCCGCGCCGCCCGCAGCCCGCTGCGCGGCGATGTCATCCTCGCCTGCGTCGCCGACGAAGAACACGGCAGCTTCGGCACCGACGAAGTGCTGGAGTCCTTCACCGCCGACGCCGCAATCGTCACCGAGCCGAGCCAGCTCGAAGTCACCCTCGCCCACAAGGGCTTCGCCTGGTTCGACGTGGAGATCGAGGGCCGTGCCGCCCACGGTTCGCGGCCCGAACTCGGCATCGACGCCATCACCAGAGCCGGGCACTTCCTGGTCGCGTTGGAGGACCTGGGCCAGCGCCTCACGCGGGGGCCGGCGCACCCTCTGCTGGGCACCGGCACCGTCCACGCCTCCGTCATCCACGGCGGCCAGGAGCCCTCCACCTACCCGGCGCACTGCCGCATCACCCTTGAGCGCCGCACCGTCCCCGGCGAGAGCCCCGACAGCGTCGAGCGGGAACTGACCGCGGTGCTCGACCGGTTGGCCGCCACGGTCCCCGACTTCCGCTACCGGCTGACCCGCGGCCTGCACCGCGAGCCCTTCGAGGCCGATCCGGAGGCACCCGTCGTCCGCACCCTGACCCACCACGCGGAAAAGGCCCTCGGGCACCCGCCCGTGGTACGCGCCGAGCCCTTCTGGACCGACTGCGCCCTCCTGGACCGCGCCGGCATCCCCTGCCTGCTCTTCGGCGTCAGCGGCGCCGGTGCCCACGCAGCCACCGAGTACGTCGACCTCGTGTCGCTGGACCGCCTCACCGACATCCTCACCAGCACCATCGCGGACTTCTGTTCCTGAGCCGCTACCCACCGGCCCGCCGGGGCGGGTCTTACGGTCGGCTTCAGGTCCTGCCACCGGGCCACTCCCGGCGGTGCTTGCCTCAGCCGCGAGGGGCGGCGGGGGTCACGTCGGGACCATCCGGCACCGGGGGACACCGCACCAGCCGAAGATCGGGGATCCTGACGTGGAGGAGCGGGAGAGGACGGGGCTGTGAAGGTGGTATTGGCGGGTGGATCAGGTGCCCTGGGTCGGCGTATCGCGGCCGACCTGACCACCCGGGGCGACGAGGTGGTGGTGCTGACCCGGTCCGTGCGACCGGGTAGGCCGTACCGGCAGGTGTGCTGGGATGGCGCCACGGTGGATTCGTGGGCGGCTGAGTTGGCGGGCGCCGCAGTGGTGAACCTCGCCGGTGAGCTTGTCGACCGCCGGCCGACGACGGCCAACATCGAACTGCTGACCCGTTCCCGCGTCCAGCCCACTCGCGCCCTGGCCCGGGCGGCAGCGGGTCTGGATGAGCCGCCGACGGTCTGGGTCCAGGCGAGCACGCTGGCGATCTACGGGGACGGCGGCGATGCGGTCCTGGACGAGAGCGCTCCGGCGGCAGACGGCCCGGCGCAGATGGCCGGCGTCGCCCGTGCCTGGGAGCAGGCCGCGGCAGAGCAGCCGACCGGGCGGCAGGTCGTCCTCCGTACCGGTGTCGTCCTTGATCGTGGCACTCCCGCCCTGGACCGGCTGGCCGGTCTGACCCGCTGGGGTTTGGGCGGGCGAGTCGGCTCTGGGCGGCAGTGGGTGAGCTGGCTGCACATCGACGATCTGCTCGCCATCGTGCGTCGAGCCCTCGACGACGTGACCATGGTCGGCGTGGTGCATGCCACCAGCCCACACCCGGTTCGCAACGCTGAGCTGATGGCGGCCCTGCGCCAGGTGCTGCACCGTCCCCCACGCCGCCGACGCCGGTTCCGCTCGTGCGTCTGGGCGCGGTGCTGCTGCGTACCGATGCGGCGCTCGCCCTCACCGGCCGCCGCTGCGTCCCGTCGCGGCTGCTCGACGCGGGGTTCGCCTTCGCATATCCCCATCTGGTCCCGGCGCTGCGGAACCTGCTCGTCAACCGGCCGTAGCCGGCGCTGCTGTTCCTCGCGGTCCTGCGCGTCCAGGTCCTTGGTCGCCAGATTCTCGACGTCTGTCAGGGGGGTGCTCAAGAGGGTGCGAGCGCGGCGTGCAGGGCCCGCATCGACCGGATCGCCGACCGGATCTCCTGGAGGTAGCGGCCCGGGGTCAGCGTGGGTTCCGGCAGCCCGGCCAGCGCGGTGAGCGCGGGGTCGACCCCGACCGTGTCGATCCCGCAGCCGTAGGGCACCGCGAGGGTGCGCAGCGCGTCGCAGTGCTGGAACGGCACGTAGATCGGCGCGGTCACCATCAGCACCGGGTCGCCGGTACGCAGCCGGACGTGCTCGGCCCAGAACCGCTGGGTGTCGGCGGTGTGCGCCCGGCGCCGGTCCGGCTCGCTGGACGGGGCGGCGAGGACGCGTACCGGGGGCAGGCCGGCCGGACGGTAGGTGCGCGACGACCACGCCCGGTGCGGGTGGTCCGCGCCCTGGCCGGTCTCCTCGCTCGGTGTGGTCACCCCGAACGCGGCCCGTACGCCGGCGTCGAGGGCGTCCACCTCGGTCGTGCAGCCGTGCGCCCCGGCGTCGGTGAGCATCCGCGACTCGACCGGGGAGAGCTCCCGGCAGCTGCCCAGCACCGCCACTTCGCCGGAGATCCCGGCGACGGTGCGCAACAGGTGCGCCGCGTACGCGGTGCGCCGCAGGCAGGCGTGTGCCAGCCCGCCGAGCACCAGCAGGTGCGCGTACCGGGGCAGGGCCGGCGGGACGGGCCGGACCAGGCCCAGCGCCGCCGCCGCGTCGAGCACCAGCCGGACCGTGGCCGGGGCGAGCGCCGGCTCCCGGGCGTCGGGGCGTTCCCGCCCGGCGCGGAAGTCCCAGTGCCGGGCGGAGAAGTCGTCCAGTGCGGCCAGCACCGCCGGCAGGTCCCCGGCCGGCCAGTCACCGCCGAACAGCCCGACGAGGGCGCGCAGGGGCGGCGAGTCCACCCAGGCCTGGACCCCCGCCGCGATCTCCCCGTCGGTCGTCCCCGCCGCGCCGGCCGGCAACGCCACCTCCGTCGTCCGCACCCGGCGGATGCTACCGCCAGTCGATACGCGGACACCGGCCGTTGTGGATCGTGGCTACCCTGGTGGCACAACGGGACAGGGGGTCGCCATGTCAGGTGACGTGGTGCGTCGAGGCTCCAAGGGCCGGGCCGGCTCCGCGGGCGGCCTGGTCCGGCTGATCGCGCACACCGATCCGGTCGCGCTGATCGGCATCGCGCTCTCGATTTTCCTGTCCGTCACGCTGGACCTGACCAACGCGGCGACCGGGGTCGAGTCGCTGCTGGCCGGGTTGATGGGCATCACCATCTCGCTGGTGGTGGACTCGCTGGCCCGGGCCGAGCGCCGCTTCCACCTGCGGACGCTGCTGGACGGGCCGCCCTGGCTGGTGCGCACCACCCCGCAACTCGCCGGGGCGGTCCGCGAGGCGGCCGAGCGGCACGCCGGCACCCGGGTGGCCGCCGAAGCGCAGCGCCGCTACGAGGAGTTCCGCCTGGAGGCCGAGCAGCTCGCCGCCGGCCGGATCATCCGGCGCGGCGACGATGACGACGATCTGGTCGGCGCCACCCGGGACTGCACCCGCCAGCTGATCGGGCTGACCAACGTGATGCCCCGGGTCAGCGGGGAGCTGAGCTGGTGGCGGGGGGACGTCGGCCGGCGCTACTGGGAGGCGAACCTGGCCGCGCTGGCGCGCGGCATCCGGATCACCCGGATCTTTCTCTACGCGACGCTCACCGACGAACTGTCCGAACTGGTGCAGACGCAGCGCCGGGCGGGCGTTCGGGTTGGTCTGCTGCCGCTCGGCGCGGTCAGCCCGCACCTGCATGTCAACCTGGCAGTCTGGGACGGTTCGAGCTGCTGGGAGGCGAGGATGACCGCACACGGCGAGATCAGCGAGAACCAGTTCTCGGTCAACCGGTCGGACGTGGAGCGGCTCACCCGGATCTTCCGGCTCTGCGAAGACGTCGCCACCTTCCAGGACTGAGGGCGGACCATGACGTGGAGTGCGGTGCTGCTGGTGACCGTCGTGGTCTGGGCGGTCAGCGTGATCCGCTCGGTCCGGGTGCGGGCGTTCGTCTACAGCCTGCCGCTGCCGATGACCCTCGCCCTGGTCACCACCGGCCATCGGGTGGACGGCGCGCAACTGCTCGGGGTGGTTGGCCTCAACCTCTTCTTCGTCGCCGTCGCGGTCACCCACCGGCGGCTGCGCTGGCCGATCCTCCTCGCTGACGCGGCCGGGATCGCCGCGTACGTGGCGCTGAGCGCGGGTGTGTTGGCGGTTCCGGCGCCGTTCGAGGTGTCGCTGGTCGCCACCGTGGCGCTCTGGGCGGCGACCATGGCCGTGCTGGCCCTGCGGGCCCGCGCCGCCGCCCGCCGGGCGCCCGCCCCGGCCGGGCCACCCGGTTCGGACGGGGAGCCGGCGCCGGCCGCCGACGCGCGGCGGGACGGACTGGCCGCTCCCGTGAAACTGGTGGTGATCTTCGTCGGTGCGGTGCTGACCGGGCTGCTCGGCGAGTTGCTGCGCGGCATGGTGGTGACCTTCCCGTACTCCGGGGTGCTGGTCGCCGTGGAGGCGCGCCGCCAGTTGGCCGACTTCAGCCGGCACTTCGCCCGTAACAGCCTGGCTCTGGTCGGGTTCCTCACCGCCTACCACTACCTTCAGGACGCCTCGCCGGTCGTCGCGCTGGCCGCCGCGTGGGCCGCCTTCGCGCTGGTCTCCGCCGCGCTGCACCTCCCGCGCAGGCGGCCCGCCCAGCCGGCGGGCGACCCGGCGGCCCGCCCGGCCGCGCCGCTGCGGCCTCCGGCGGAGCGTCCCGGATCCGGTCCGGGGCCGGCCGATCAGCCGGACGGGCACCCGGTGCGGCGGCACGGGTCGGCGGGCCGTTCACGTCGCCCCCTCGCGGGCCCGGAGCGGACCACCGCCACATAGGCGCCGGCTCCGGCACCGGTGGCCGGACGGGGCGGGGCCGGTGCGCCGGGTGCGAACACGCCGGGCACCCGGCTGCGACGGTGCGCGGGCGTCAGGCCGCCGCGACCAGCTCCGCGATCCGGGCCAGCGGCTCGGCGTACGCGGGCCAGTCCAGGCCGTCCACGCTCGGCTCCGCCCGGCGGCGTACGCCGTCCACCGCGCCGGCGTGATCGACGATCGCGGTCAGCACGTCGTACGACCACTCGGGGCGGAGCAGGTCGCGCAGGGCGGTCACCTCGGGGCGCAGCAGCGCCAGCGCGCCGACCAGCGCGGCGGCCGCCCAGTTGGAGGTGCCGCCGACCAGCAACGCCTCGCAGCCGACCTCGCAGCGGATCCGCTCGCCCCGGTCGACCACCCGGGCCAGCAGCTCGGCCGGCAGTCGGCCCATGCCCAGCTCGTTGCCGCCGTCGCCGATGCCGATCCGGAAGGCGGGGCCGGCGGTGAAGAGCCGGTCGAGTGGGGCGGTGTGCGCGCCGATGTCCTCGCCGCGCATGTTGCGGGGCCGGCCGTCGGTGGCGGGGCCGACCCGCTCGCAGGCGATCACGTGTGACAGCCGGGCGTACCGGGGCAGGACCTTGGCGGCCCACTGGTCGTATCCGGTCAGGGGCGCCACGTCGAGCGGGACGTCCGGTGCGCCGGCGGCTATCGCGGCCGAGACCACCGGCGCGCAGGGCGCGTCGGTGACCAGCCGGACCTGGCCGCCGAGCGCGCGCAGCGCGGCGGCGAGCTGCACCGCGCCGATCGGGCCGTCGGTTTCCGCGGCGGGCGGCTCGGCGGCAGGGATGAAGAACCCGGTGAGCACGGCGGCGTCGGGCGTGGGGCGGCCGGCGAGTGAGCGGGCGGCGGTGAGCAGGCTGCCCGCCACCGGCACGGCGAGCGCCTCGCTGCCCCGGCCCGTCTCCTGCGCCGCGACCCGGGCCAGTTCGGCGACCATCTCCTCGACCCGCATACGTTCCTCCCCGAAAGGCGGTGACCGGCCCAGGGTAGGCGCGCCGGTCCAGCGGGACGGGGATGCGGATCGAGCGGTGGACCACGCCGCCTGACCGCGGAAAGGGCTGGTGGCGAGCGGTGTTCCGCGCTGGAGATCGCATTGGACGGTTGACGGGGTGTCAGGCGACGGCGGGCGCTGCGCTACACAGTGACAGTTGTCCCGGTCATCGTGCGGTGAGAGCGTGCGAGGACCAACCGCCGCTGAAGGGTGCGACGATGACCTCCGACGACCTGCTGGCCCGGCACCGGGCCGTGCTCCCGTCCTGGATGCCGCTCTACTACGCCGAACCGATCGAGCTGGTCTCCGGCTCCGGCCGTCGGGTGACCGATGCGCAGGGGCGCAGCTACCTGGACTTCTTCGGCGGCGTGCTGACCAACATGATCGGCTACGACATCCCGGAGATCCGGGAGGCGGTCGAGCGGCAGCTGCGGACCGGGATCGTGCACAGCTCCACCCTCTATCTGATCCGGCAGCAGGTGGAGCTGGCCGAGAAGATCGCCCGGGTCTCCGGCATCCCCGACGCCCGGGTCTTCTTCACCAACTCGGGCACCGAGGCCAACGAGGCGGCGTTGCTGGTCGCCACCAACCACCGCCGCTCGCACCAGATCCTGGCGGTGCGCAACAGCTACCACGGGCGGTCGTACGCGGCGATGGGCGTCACCGGCAACCGGAGTTGGTCGGCCAGCGCGCTCAACCCGCTGCAGGTGGCCTGGCTGCACTCCGGTGAGCGGCTGCGCGGCCTGCTGGCCCGGCTCGACGAGGACGACCGGATCGACGCCGCGGTGGAGGACCTGCGTGAGGTGCTCGCCACCCAGACCGCCGGCGACGTGGCCTGCCTGATCGCCGAGCCGATCCAGGGCGTCGGCGGGTTCGTGCACGGCCCGGACGGGCTCTTCGCGGCCTGGAAGAAGGTGCTCGACGAGCACGGCATCCTGTTGATCAGCGACGAGGTGCAGACCGGCTGGGGGCGGACCGGCGAACACTTCTGGGGCTACCAGGCGCACGGCGTCACCCCGGACCTGCTCACCTTCGCCAAGGGCATCGGCAACGGCTTCGCCCTGGCCGGCGTCGTCGGCCGGGCCGACGTGCTCGAGGCGGTGCCCGCGATCAGCTTCTCCACCTTCGGCGGCAACCCGATCTCGACCGCCGCCGGCAGCGCGGTCCTGGACTACGTGCTCGACCACGACCTGCAGGCCAACGCCGAGCGGGTCGGCGCGATCCTCGGCGACGGCCTGCGCGCCGCGGTGGCCGACCTCGACTGCGTCGCCGAGGTGCGGGGCAAGGGCCTCATGCTGGGGGTCGAGTTCGTCCGCCCGGGCACCATCGAGCCGGACCCGGCGGTGACCGCCCGGGTCTTCGAGGCGTGCCGGGCCGGTGGCCTGCTGGTCGGCAAGGGGGGCCTGTACGGCAACGTGGTGCGAATGGGCCCGCCGCTGACGCTGACCGAGGACGAGGCCCGCGAGGGCCTGGCCATCCTGGTCGACGCGATCCGCGCCTGCGCGGCGGCGGAGGTGGCCGCGTGAACATCATCGGGCACTTCATCGACGGCAAGCGGGTAAGCGGCGACTCCGAACGGCGGGGCGACGTCTTCGACCCGGCCACCGGGCGGCGTACCGGATTGGTGGCGCTGGCCTCCGCCGCGGACGTGGCGGGCGCGGTGGAGGCCGCCGAGCGGGCCGCGCGGGCCTGGCGGGACGCCTCGCTGGCCAAGCGGACGGCCGTGCTGTTCGCCTTCCGTGAGCTGGTCAACGCCCGGCGCGACCGGCTCGCCGAGGCGATCACCGCCGAGCACGGCAAGGTGCTCGCGGACGCCGCCGGCGAGGTGCAGCGCGGCCTCGAGGTCATCGAGTACGCCTGCGGCATCCCGTCGGCACTGCGCGGTGGGTTCAGCGAGAACGTCTCCACCGAGGTCGACTCGTACAGCCTGCGGCAGCCGCTGGGCGTGGTGGCGGTGATCTCGCCGTTCAACTTCCCGGTGATGGTGCCGCTCTGGTTCATCCCGGTCGCCGTCGCCTGCGGCAACGCGGTGGTGCTCAAGCCCAGCGAGAAGGACCCGAGCGCGGCGCTGCTGCTGGCCGAATGGTTCACCGAGGCGGGCCTGCCGGACGGCGTGCTCAACGTGGTCAACGGCGACAAGGAGGCGGTCGACGCCCTGCTCGACCACCCCGGCGTGAAGGCGGTCTCGTTCGTCGGCTCCACCCCGGTCGCTCGGTACGTGCACCAGCGCGGGTCGATGGCCGGCAAGCGGGTGCAGGCGTTGGGCGGAGCGAAGAACCACATGGTGGTGCTCCCCGACGCCGACCTGGACCTGGCCGCCGACGCGGCGGTCAACGCCGGCTTCGGTTCGGCAGGGGAGCGGTGCATGGCGATCTCCGCGCTGGTCGCGGTGGAGCCGGTCGCCGACGCCCTGGTCGCGAAGATCGTCGAGCGGATGGCCCGGCTGCGTACCGGGGACGGCCGGCGGGGTTGCGACATGGGCCCGCTGGTCACCGCAGCGCACGCGGAGCGGGTCCGCTCCTACGTCGAGTCGGGGATCGCGGCGGGTGCGTCGCCGGTGGTGGACGGGCGGGACGTCGCCCCGGACGGGGACACCGAAGGGTTCTGGCTCGGCCCGACCCTCTTCGACCACGTCACCCCGGAGATGTCGATCTACACCGACGAGATCTTCGGCCCGGTGCTCAGCGTGGTCCGGGTCGGCTCGTACGACGAGGCGGTCGAGCTGGTCAACGCGAACCCGTACGGCAACGGCACGGCGATCTTCACCAACGACGGCGGGGCCGCCCGGCGGTACCAGCACGAGGTGGAGGTCGGCATGATCGGCGTGAACGTGCCGATCCCGGTGCCGATGGCGTACTACTCGTTCGGCGGGTGGAAGGCGTCGCTCTTCGGCGACCTGCACGCGCACGGCGCCGACGGGGTCGCCTTCTACACCCGGGGCAAGGTGGTCACGAGCCGCTGGCTCGACCCGCGTCACGGTGGGGTGAACCTCGGCTTCCCCACCCAGACCTGAGCAGCCGCAGCAGCGCCGCCCCGGCCAGGTACGCCGCCAGCGCCGGGGCGGGCAGCCCCAGCGGCTCCGCCGCGCTCTTCGGGGTCAGGCTGTTCCACAGCAGGCCGAGGACCGGGCCCGCGTAGCCGATCGCCACCAGTGCGGTCCGGACCGGGCCACCGGTGCTCGCCGCAGCGTGCCGGCGGGTGCGGGCCTCGATCGGGCCGAACACGCCGACCAGCGCGGCCAGCACCACGGCCAGGGCGAGCAGCCAGGGGATCCGCCAGGCCCACCAGGCCGCCGAGCCGACCCGCGGGGTGGGCAGCACGCCCAGGGTGTCCAGCAGTCCGACCAGCAGGACGGCGGCGGTCAGGTGCCAGAGGAAGACGGTCAGCACCACGGCGTTCACCGCGATCACCGCCTGCCAGGGGCCGCTGCGGCGCAGCCACCGTCGGGCGGGATTCTGCAGCAGCAGGATCAGCCCGAGCTGCGCGGTGGCCGCCGCGAGCAGCGCCACGCTGGGCGGGGCGGTGTTGTTCAGGCGCTCGCCCGGCACGTTCAGCATCGCCACCGGATACGGCCCGACGCGGGTCAACAGCACCAGGGCGACCAGCCCCACGAGCAGCAGCACCGCCCCGGCGCGCCGCGAGGTGGGCAGCCGCCGCCGGCGCAGGCCGGGACGGTCGGCGCTGCCCCGACCCGGCTCTGCCGGGCTCGGGGCGCGGGCGTCGTACCAGGCGAAACCGAGCTGGTGGACGGCCAGCCAGCCGAAGAGGTAGTTCCCGGTGGCCAGGCCGGCCGGGCCGAGGATTCGGCCCACGTCGCCGAGCGCCACCAGCCCGAGCAGCACCAGCGGTACGACCAGCCCGACGCGGCGGTGCAGCGCGTACATGGCGGGGGCCAGCGGGACCATCACCAGGTAGGCGACGAGGAACCAGAGCGGGATGGTGGCGAACCAGACCACCGTGCGGATCTCGGTGGCGTCGATGCCGCGCAGGCGGGCCACCGCCGCACCGATCGCCAGGATCACCAGCAGGGCGGTGGTCGGACGGATCAGCCGGCTGCTGCGGTCTATCAGCCAACCGGTGGCGTCCCCGCCCCGGGATCGCCAGGCGGTCAGGGAGGCGGCGTTGGCGTATCCACCGACCAGGAAGAAGACCGGCATCACCTGGGCCACCCAGGTGATCGGCCAGGCCCAGGGGAGGTCGCCCAGCGCGGAGTGCCCGTTGGGCCGGCCGGACTGGTCGTGCCCGATCACGGTGATGGCCCAGTGGCCGATGACGACCATGGTGATGGCGAGCGCCCGGAGCATGTCGGCGTAGCGCTCGCGGCTGGGCGGTGTGCGCTCGGCGAGCTGCCGCAGGCGGCGCATGGACCCAGGCTATGCCAGCCGATGCCGGTCTGCGGTGATAACGGTTCGGCTGTCGGGTCTTGTGGTCCGGGCCAGGCTGTCGTAGAAATTCTTCAGCAATATTGCGTTAATTGAAGACAAGCGACACCCAACGTCCCGTGCCTCGACGCTGCGGCCGCCGACCCCCATCCCCCGGCCGGCCGCCCCGTACCCGACCCGAGGAGAAGTCATGAACAGGCGTGAGATCCTGCGGCGCACCGCCGCCGTCGGCCTGCTGGCCACCCCCGCCGCCGGTCTGCTGGCCGGCTGCGCCACCTCCGGCGGCGACGACGACAAGAAGGACGCCGGCTACAAGGGCACCAAGAGCGAGCAGAACCCGCTGGGCGTCAAGGAGGACGCGCCGCTCGATGTGGTGATCTTCAACGGCGGGTTCGGTGAGGAGTACGCCAAGGCCCACGAGGCCATGTACAAGGAGAAGTACCCGAAGGCCAAGATCAACCACTCGGCGACCCAGGAGATCGGCAAGACCCTGCAGCCGCGCTTCGTGGACGGCAGCCCGCCTGACGTGGTGAACAACTCCGGCAAGGACCAGATCGACTTCAACGGCCTGGTCAGCCAGAACGCCATCGCCGACCTGGCCGAGCTGCTCGACGCCCCGAGCCTCGACATCCCGGGCAAGACGGTGCGCGACACGCTGCTGCCCGGCACTGTCGAGGTCGGCTCGTACGACGGGAAGTTCCTTGTCGTCAACTACACGTACACCGCGTACGGCATCTGGTACTCCACCAAGCTCTTCGCCGATCGGGGTTGGCAGTACGGCAAGACCTGGGACGACCACATCGCGCTCTGCAAGCAGATCAAGGCTGCCGGCATCGCCCCCTGGACCTACCCCGGCGTGCACCCCCGCTACATGAGCTGGCCGGTGATCTCCACTGCGATCAAGTTCGGCGGCCCGTCGGTCGGCGTGGCGATCGACAACCTGGAGCCGAACGCCTGGAAGTCCGACGCGATGAAGGCGGCCGCCGACGCGTGGTACCAGATCGTCAAGGACAAGTACATCCTGGACGGCTCGGCGGGCCTGGACCACATTCAGTCGCAGACGGCCTGGAGCCAGGGCAAGGCCGCCTTCGTCTCCTGCGGCTCCTGGCTGGAGAACGAGCAGGCGAAGGTCACCCCGGCCGGCTTCAACATGACCGTCGTGCCCACGCCCAGCCTGGGCGCCGGCGACAAGCTGCCGTTCGAGGCGATCCGGGGCACCGCGGGCGAGCCGTTCATCGTCCCGGCCAAGGCCAAGAACCTCGCCGGCGGCCTGGAGTACCTGCGGGTGATGCTCTCCAAGAAGGGCGCCCAGGACTTCACCAAGAAGGTCTCCAGCCTGCCCGTGGTCGCCGGCGCCACCGAGGGCGTCGAGCTGCCGTTCGGCCTGGCCACCGTGTCGAAGGCGCTGGACGCGTCCGGCTCCAACGGCTTCAACTGGGTCTACAACAGCTACTACCGAAAGTTGGAGCGGGAGCTCGTCGACGCCGCGTGCGGCGAGTTCTTCAGCGGGCGGATCAGCCCGGCCGAGTTCCTCGACCAGTGCCAGAAGGGCGCCGACTCGATCGCCCAGGACAGCTCGATCAAGAAGTACAAGCGGGCCGCGTAGCCAGCTGGTGGGGGCGGGCGTCGGCCCGCCCCCACCTTCCTGGCCCGTTGGAGGAGGATCCCCCTCGTGCGACATGGCAAGTACCCGCTGATCATCGCGTTCCTGATGCCGCCGCTGGCGCTCTACGTTCTGTTCGTGATCTCGCCGTACCTGCAGGCGTTCCAGATCTCGACGACGAGTTGGCTGGGTTACTCGGCCAAGGCAGACCCGGTCGGTCTGGCCAACTTCCGCGCCATGCTGCACGACGACCGGGTGTGGAACGCGATCGGCAACAACGCCGTCCTGCTCGCCGTGGTGCCGGTGCTGACCATCGGTCTCGGCCTGTTCTTCGCCACCATGCTGTCGATGGGCGGTCGTAGCGACCGGGCCGGGGTGTCCGGGGTCCGCGGCAGCGCCTTCTACCGGCTGGTCTACTTCTTCCCGCAGGTGCTCTCGGTGGTGATCATCGCGCTGCTCTGGAAGGAGATCTACCACCCGAACAACGGCCTGCTCAACGGCACGCTGCGCGCCCTCGGCCTGCCCGCGCCGACCTGGCTGGGCGATCCGCGCACCGCCTTCTGGTGCGTGCTGGCGGTGATGGTGTGGAGCAACGTCGGCTTCTACGTGGTGCTCTTCGGCGCGGCGATGTCCGCCATCCCGCGGGACATCTACGAAGCGGTACTGCTCGACGGCGCGTCCCGTTGGGTCACGCTGCGCCGGATCACGGTGCCGCTGCTCTGGGACACCGTGCAGGTCGCCTGGATCTACCTGGCCATCGCGGCTCTGGACGGCTTCATCCTCGTCCAGCAGATGACGAACGGCGGACCCAACTTCTCCTCCGACGTGGTGGGGCTGCGGATGTACGAGACCGCGTTCAGCGATAACAAGTTCGGGTACGCCACGGCGATCGGCGTGGTGATGTTCTTCCTGACCCTCACGGTGGCGGTGCTGGCGCTGCGGGCCGCCCGACGCGAGAGGATCGAGTACTCGTGACCACCCTGGACAGGCCCGCCGCGACGGGTGCAGAACCGGGCCCGACCCGCCGCGATCCGGCGCCGGTCCGGCGCGAGCTGGGCGTGGTGAACGTCGCGTCGCACGCATTCCTGCTGGTCTGGGGCGCGCTGACCGTGCTGCCGCTGCTCTGGATGTTCCTCAGCTCGTTCAAGAGCGACGGCGAGATCCTCTCCGACCCGTGGGGGCTGCCCGGCGCGCTGCGCCTGGAGAACTGGGCCCGGGCCTGGACCGAGGCGCACATCGGCCGGTACTTCCTCAACAGCGCCATCGTGGTGGCCGGCTCGCTCACGCTGACGATGCTGCTCGGCGCGACCGCGGCGTACGTCTTCGCGCGCTACGAGTTCCGGGGCCGGCAGATCGCCTACTACCTGTTCGTCGGCGGCATGATGTTCCCGGTCTTCCTCGCCCTCGTGCCGCTCTTTTTCGTCGTCCGCAGCGTCGGCCTGCTCGGCACCTGGCCCGGCCTCATCCTGGTGTACGCGGCGTACTCGTTGCCGTTCACGGTGTTCTTTCTGACCGCGTTCTTCCGCACCCTGCCGACCACGGTCGCCGAGGCCGCCCTGATCGACGGGTGTGGTCACTTCCGGCTCTTCTTCCGGGTGATGCTGCCGATGGCGCGTCCGGGACTGATCAGTGTGGCGATCTTCAACTTCCTGAGCCACTGGAACCAGTTCCTCCTGCCGGCGGTGCTCCTGAAGGGCGACGACTCGAAGTACGTCCTGGCCCAGGGCCTCACCACGCTCGCGGTCAGCCAGGGCTACAAGGGCGACTTCAGCGGCCTGTTCGCCGGCCTGACCATCGCCACGCTGCCGGTGCTGGTGGTCTACGCGGTGTTCCAGCGGCAGGTCCAGGCCGGCCTCACCGCCGGCCAGCTCAAGTGAGGTGGTGGTTGCCGCCGGCAACGGGGCAGCGCGGCGGGTGACGGCTCCTCTAGGGTGGGCCGGCACATTCACTTGATCGACAGGAAGCCACATGTTCTTTCTCATCTACGACCTCCTGCTGCTGCTCGGCGGTATCGCGATGGTCGTCACCGGTCTGGCGATCCGCGAGCAGGGCAAACTCGCCCGGGTCCTGAACGTCGTGGTCGGCCTGGCCTTCTTCTGCTACGGCTTCTACCTGATGTTCCTCTTCGAGGGCGGCGAGTACCGGATCTTCATCTACGTCTTCGTTCTGCCTGTCCTGCTGATCGTCCGGGCGGTCAAGGCGCGCAAGCAGGCCCGGGAGGAGGCCGCGGCGCAGCAGGTCGCCGGGCCGGCGTACCCGGACCAGGGCCAGTACGGCCAGGCTCCGCAGCCGGGCTACCCGGCTCAGCCCGGCCAGGCTCCGCAGCCCGGCTACCCGGCTCAGCCCGGCTACCCGGTTCAGCCGGGCCAGCCGGCCCCGCAGGGGCAGCCGGGTCACCCGACCGCCTGACGAGGCGCACGAGCCCAGGGGCCGGTCGGCGCAGGTCGGCCGGCCCTTCGCCGGTTTGACTGGTAGGAAATCTCCTACCTATTGTGGCGGCATGACCGTGACCCACGTGCAACTGCTGTCCGTACCCGTCAGTGACCAGGACCGGGCCCGTGACTTCTATGTCGACGTCCTCGATTTCGACCTGGTGTGGGACAACCCGATGGGACCCGGCGGGCGTTGGGTCCAGGTCGCCCCGAAGGGCGCGGCGACCGCGCTGACCCTGGTCACCTGGTTCCCGACCATGCCGCCCGGCTCGCTCAAGGGCCTGGTGCTGGAGACCGACGACCTCGACGGCGACGTGGCCCGGCTGCGCGAGCGGGGCGTGGTCTTCGCCGACGGCGGCATCCAGGTGGCGCCCTGGGGCCGGTACGCCACCTTCGACGACCCGGACGGCAACGGCATCGTGCTCCAGGCCACCCGTGTCTGACGGTGACGTCTTCGCGGCGCTGGCCAACCCCACCCGACGGGAGCTGCTCCGACTGCTGCTGGAGCGGGGCGAGCAGCCGGTGCACCAGCTCGCGGATCACTTCGACATGCGCCGGCCCAGCCTGTCCGAGCACCTGAGGGTGCTCAAGGACGCCGGGCTGGTGACCGAACAGCCGATCGGCCGGCAGCGGTTCTACGCGCTTCGGCCCGAGCCGTTGCGCCAGGTTGCCGACTGGCTCGGCCCGTACGAGCGGTTCTGGCGGGCCCGCCTGGCCGACCTGCGCGAGGTGCTGGACGGGTTGCCCGATGAGTGAGCCGACGACCGTCGCCGTGGACCAGTTCCTGGCCCACCCGCCGGCCAAGGTCTGGCGGGCGCTGACCGATTCTGATCTGCTGGCCCGCTGGCTGATACCGAACGACTTCCGCCCCGTTCCGGGGCACCGGTTCACCTTCCGCACCACCTCGCGCCCCGGGCAGGGGTTCGACGGCGTGGTCCACTGCGAGGTGCTGGAGCTGGACGAGCCGCACCGGTTGCGCTGGGCCTGGCGGGGTGGCCGCCTGGACACCGTGGTCACCTGGACCCTGGTGCCCGAGGGCCGGGGCACCCGGCTCTTCCTGGAGCACTCCGGCTTCGACCCGGAGGATCCGGCGCAGCGCCGGACCTTCACCCTGCTCGACGGCGGCTGGCGGACGCACGTCTGGCGCCGCCTCGAACAGTCCCTGGCCGCCCTTCCCTGACCTCCGTGCTTTCCACCCGCCGGGCCTCCGCCCGGCCGGGGTAGTGTGGCTCTTTCGCACGCTACGAACTTGATGACGTGAACGATTCAGGCCGGGGCGAGGCGGGGCAGGGCGCGGCGAGGCGGGGCGAGGCGTGGCGCGGCGGGCGCGGCGGCGTGGCGCCGGCCGGCGGCTGGTGGCCGGTGGCCGGTATGAATCGTCTGCGTCATCAAGTTCGTATGCGCCGTGACGCCATCTGGAGGACCCGGGCGGCGATGGGTCCTCGAGGCGCGGTGGAGACGACGTAGTCAACGAGCCAGGCGGTCCGCTGGGTGGGGACCTGGCCGTCGAGCCGTTGGTGACGCGAGCTTCAAATGGGGCTCCGGTTATCGTCCGTCGGCGCGGGGCGCGGGGCGCGGGGCGCGGGGCGCGGGGCGCGGGGCGTCAGGTTGCGGCCGGGACCAGGAGGGCGTGCAGGGCCGCCGCGTCCGTCACCCCGGGCAGGTCCCGGGCGGCGAGCCAGGCCGCTGCGGCGGCCCCGTCCCCGGCGGTACACAGCGGCGCATCCGGCCATCGCCGGGCCAGCTCGGCGCGGACCGCGTCGGCGAGGGGCGTGTTCCCGGTGAGTAGCCCGCCGCCGAGCACGATCGGGTCGGCCATCCCGGTCGGCCGGATCCGGGAGACGCTTTCGGCGAGCAGCGTGGCGGCCTCCCGGATGAGCGCCTGGGCGGTCGGTTCGCCCTCCCGGGCCGCGGTCACCACGAGCGGCGCGAGACGGGCCAGCTCGACCGGCGGTCGCTGGGTCACCG
The DNA here is from genome assembly GCF_047921475.1 of Micromonospora sp. SL4-19. Lineage (NCBI taxonomy): Bacteria > Bacillati > Actinomycetota > Actinomycetes > Micromonosporales > Micromonosporaceae > Micromonospora > Micromonospora sp. SL4-19. The sequence continues at coordinate 25,858 of NZ_JBLROB010000026.1, read as the reverse complement.
CCTGCACTACCGTCTCGGCCGTCGCCCGTGGGCGGGCGGCCACCTCGGGCGAGCCGGTCAGCTCGGCGAGCACCCGTTGGCCCAACTCACCCGGCGGGTCGGCGCGGTCCAGGTCGGACAGCAGCCGGCGGACCGCCTCTCGGCCCAGCCAGAACCCGGAGCCGGCGTCGCCGAGCAGCCAGCCGTGCCCGTCGGCGGTGCGGTCCAGCCGCAGGTCGCGTACCTCGGCGGCGATCGCGCCGGTGCCGGCGATGAGCACCGTGCCGTCCGGCGCCGCGGTGCCCGAGGCGTAGGCGACCAGGGCGTCGCCGTGAACCGCGTACGGGCAGCGCAGGCCGGCGTCGGACCAGGCCCGGTCGAAGGCGGCCCGCCCCTGCGGGTCGGCGAGGAGCCGGCCGGCCCCGGCGAGCCCGATGGTGCCGGCGCGTACCCGGGTGGGGTCGATGTCGGCGAGGGCGGCGCGCAGCGCGGCCAGCAGTTCGGTGGCGGCCCGTTCGGCACCGTGGCTGGTCGGGTTGCCGCCGCCGGCCCGGCCGGTGCCGAGCCGTACGCCGTCGAGGCTGAAGGCGGCGGCGCGGGTGGACGTACCCCCGACGTCGAGGCCGACCACGACGGTGTCGGACATCCGGTGGGCCTCCCCTGTGGTCGGGCGTCGTGGCCTTTCATGCTGGTCGGCCTCGGGCTCCGAAGCAAGATCCACAGGGCGGCGTCCGACTGTGCGCCAGGTAACAGTTTGAAAACTTCGCCCACGGCCTTGACACGGAGGGGCCTTCAGTAAGAACTTTTACCACTAACAGTTAACACTCTTTTCCGAAAGGCGTCCCATGGTTGATCACGAGGTGGCCACCCCCGCGGGGACCGCGGTGGTCGACGCCGACGCGGTCGACCGGCGGGGTGCGGTGGCGGTCCCCACCGACGGCGTGCTGGCCAGGGTCAGGGCCGGTGCGGGGGAGCTGACGGGGGCGTTGCGCCGGGTCGCCGAGCACGTGCTCAGCGATCCGGAGGCGGCGGCCCGGGCCACCATCGTGGAGCTGGCCGAGCGCAGCGGCACCTCACCGGCGACCATCACCCGGTTCTGCCGGGCGATGGGCTTCGAGGGCTACGCCGACCTGCGGCTCGGCATCGCCGCGGAGACCGGACGGGCGCGCTCGGCGGGGTGGACCGTCGACATCGGTCGGGAGATCCAACCCGGCGACCCGCTGTCCCGGGTTCTCGACCAGATCATGGCCGCCGACACGCGGGCCATGCACGACACCGCCGCGCTGCTCGACCTCGCCGAGGTGGAGAAGGCGGCGGTGGCCATCGCCGGCGCGAGCCGGGTGAACATCTTCGGCGCCAGCGGCAGTGCCCTGGTCGGCGAGGAGATGCAGTTCAGCCTGCACCGCATCGGGGTGGCCGCCTGGGCCTGGAGCGACGTGCACGAGGGACTGGCCAGCGCCGCGCTGCTCGGTGTCGGCGACGTCGCGCTCGGCATCTCGCACACCGGGCAGACCCGGGAGACCATCGAGCTGCTCGCCGAGGCGGGCAGCCGGGGGGCCACCACGATCGCGCTGACCGGCTTTCCCCGCTCGCCGCTGGCCGAGCTGGCCGACATCGTGCTGGTCACCGCCAGTCAGGCCACCACCTTCCGGCCCGACGCGCTCTCCGCCCGGCACCCGCAGCTCGTCGTGCTCGACCTGCTCTACATCGCGGTGGCGCAGCGCACCCACGACCGCGCCCACGCGGCCTTCCGGCGTACCGCCCAGGCCGTCGACGGGCACAAGGCCGCGAAGGGGGCCCTCTCATGATCAGCGCCCGGCAGTACGCCGACGCCGTCCGGCCGGTGCTCGACCGGCTGGTCGACACGCAGGCCGACGCGGTCGACCGGGCGGCCGACCTGATCGCCGCCGCGCTGCGCGCCGGCGGCGTGCTCCAGGCCTTCGGCGCCGGTCACTCCGAGGCGTTCGCCGCCGAGCTGGTGGCCCGCGCCGGCGGGCTGGTGCCGACCAACCGACTCTCGCTGCACGACCTCGTGCTGCACGGCGACGCGCCCCGCGACGTGCTCGCCGACCCCAAGCTGGAACGCGACCCGGCGGTGGCACCCCAGCTCTACGCCCTCGCGGCGCCGCAGCCAGCGGACGTGTTCGTGGTCGCCTCCCAGTCCGGCATCAACGGCTCGGTGGTCGAGCTGGCGGCGCTGGTGCGGGAGCATGGCCACCCGCTGATCGCGGTCACCTCGGTCGAGCACACCGCCCGGGTCGCCCCCCGGCACCCGTCCGGGCACCGGCTCGCCGACCTCGCCGACGTCGTGCTGGACAACGGCGCGCCGTACGGCGACGCACTGCTGCCGCTCGAGGGCGGCGGCGCGGTCTGTGCGGTCTCGTCGGTCACCGCGGCGCTGCTGGCGCAGCTGCTGACCGCCGAGGTCGTACGACGGTTCCACCAGGCCGGGGAGGTACCCCCTATCTACCTCTCCGCCAACGTCCCCGGTGGGGACGAGCACAACCTCGCCCTCGAGTCGCGGTACGCCGGGCGCCTCCGGCGGACCGCCTGACCCGACACCACCAAGGAGAGACGAAGATGTCGGTTACTCCCGAGAATCTCGGCGACCTCAGCCGCCGGACCCTGCTGCGACGGGCCGCCGCAGCCGGCCTGCTCGCCACCCCGGCCATGGGCCTGCTCAGCGCCTGCGCCGGCAGCGAGCCGAACAAGTCCGACGACAAGGGCGGCACGAAGAGCAAGGACAACCCGTTCGGCGTGAAGGACGGCAGCGCCGTCAAGGTGGTCATCTTCAACGGCGGCCTCGGTGACCAGTGGGCGAAGGAAGACAAGGTCATCTTCAACGCCAAGCACGCGAACGTCACGGTCAACATGAGCTCGACTCAGAAGATCAAGACCGAAGAGCAGCCGAAGATGGCCACGCAGCCGAGCGACCTGGTCATGAACTCGGGTGCGGACAGCATGGACCGCAGCACGCTGATCAACGAGGGCGCGATCGAACCGCTCGACGACCTGCTCGCCGCCCCCGCGTGGGACGGCGAGGGCACGGTCGCCGACTCGCTGCTGCCGGGCACGGTCAACGACGGCACCCAGAACGGCAAGTTCTACGTCGTGAACGTGGCGTTCACGGTGTGGGGAAACTGGTACAACGGCGCCCTGTTCAAGAAGGAGGGCTGGCAGGCGCCGACGACCTGGGAGGAGTTCTTCACCCTCGCGCCGCAGATCAAGGCGAAGGGCATGGCGCCGTACGTCTACGACGCGGTCCACGGCTACTACCCGCGTTGGGGGCTCATGGCGAGCATCTGGAAGTCCGCGGGCAAGCAGGCGATCGTCGACATCGACAACCTCAAGGACAACGCCTGGAAGGCCGACGGCGTCCTGGCCGCGCTGGAGCCGTGGGAGAAGCTCGTCAAGGACAAGCTGATCCTGCCCGGCAAGCTCGACCACACCCAGTCGCAGCAGGCCTGGCTGGACGGCAAGGCGGCCTTCATCCAGGTCGGCACCTGGCTGAAGAACGAGATGCAGGCCACCATCCCGCCGGGGTTCGAGCTGACGCTCTCGGACTACTGGTCCAACTCCGGGGACAAGGCGGCCAAGGACGTGTTCGCGGCTTCCGGCGAGGGCTTCGTCGTCCCGAGCAAGGCCCCCAACAAGGAGGGCGCGAAGGAGCTTCTGCGGGCGATCCTGTCGAAGGCGGGCTCGGCCAAGTTCGCCGAGCTGACCAAGTCACTGGCCTCCACGAAGGGCTCCGGTGACAACGTGCAGGACTCGGCGCTGTCCAGTGCGAACACCCTCATGAAGAACGGCGGCAGCGACCTCATCTCGTTCAAGTTCCCGGACTTCTACGCCGACCTGGACAAGGAGAGCGGGAACCTGGCCGAGGAGCTGATGGCGGGCCGGCTCACCGCGCAGCAGTTTGTCGACAAGATGCAGGCGGCTGCGGACAAGGTCGCCAAGGACTCGTCGATCAAGAAGCAGACCCGTACCTCCTGACCGGATCGGAAGTGTGAGTCGAATGCGGCACGGTGTCGCGCGTTTCGTCACGGGCTTCCTGGCTCTGCCTGTCGCGCTGTACCTCTTCTACGTGGTATGGCCCTTCCTGCAGGCGGCCGGGTATTCGCTGACGGACTGGGGAGGCTACTCCGACAAGCAGAGTTTCGTCGGGCTGGACAATTACGTCCGGTTGTTCTCCGACGAGCTGATCAGGAAGGCGTTCTGGCACAACGTCTTCTTCCTGGTCACCGTGCCGCTGTTCACCATCGCGCTGGCCCTGTTCCTCGCGTTCCTGCTCAATGTGGGCGGACGCGGGGACAGGGCCGGCATCCGCGGGGTGTTCGGCTCCGGGTTCTACAAGATCGTCTTCTTCTTCCCACAGGTGCTGTCGCTGGTGCTCATCGCCGTCATGTGGCAGCGGATCTACCGGACCGACGAGCAGGGCCTGATCAACGGCCTGCTCATCAAGATCGGGCTGGTCGACGCGGACAACCCGATCGCGTTCACCGCCGACCCGGAGCCCTTCCTCGGCGTGCCGGCGGTGCTGTGGTGGCTGCTGCTCATCGCCGTGTGGAGTGGGGTCGGCTTCTACATGGTGCTCTTCTCCGCGGCCATGCAGTCGATCCCGAGGGACATCTACGAGGCGGCGCTCCTGGACGGCGCCAGCCGATTCCACACCTTCTTCCGGGTCACCCTGCCGCTGCTGCGGGACACGGTCTCGGTGGCCTGGGTCTACCTGGGCTTCATCGCGCTGGACATGTACGCCCTGGTCTTCGTCATGACCCCCGATCAGGGCGGTCCCAACCACACCAGCGAAATCTTCGCCTCGGTGCTCAACTTCACCGCGTTCCAGAGGGGCCAGTACGGCTACGCCTGCGCGATGGGTGTCGCGCTGGCCATCTTCACGATCCTGCTCGCCGCGCTGCAGCTGAGGATCACCCGTCGTGAGCGTATCGAGTTCTGAAGGAGGCGCGACGATGAGCACGGCGACGCACGGTCTCAGCCCGGCCGACCAGGCCACCCCGTCCCGCCAGTCGCCCGGCCGGCGGGCCGGGGCCCGCCGGGTCGGGCTGGGGGCCCAGGTCTTCAACGGCTTCTCCCACCTGTTCCTGGTGGTCTGGGCCCTGATGGTGATCTACCCGCTGGTGTGGGTGGTGATGTCGGCGTTCAAGGACGACTCGGAGGTCATCCGAAAGCCGCTCTCGCTGATCCCGGCCAAGCTGCACTGGGACAACTTCGCCCGGGCGTGGACCGAGGGGCACCTCGGGTCGTTCTTTATCAACACGGTGCTGGTGCTGGCCGGCAGCGTCACCCTGACCATGCTGCTCGGCTCGATGGCGGCGTACGTGCTGGCGCGCTACGAGTTCCCCGGCAACCGGCTGATCTACTACATGTTCCTCTCCGGCCTGACCCTGCCGGTCTACCTGGCCGCGGTGCCGTTGTTCAAGGGCGTCTACAACATGGGAGTCACCTTCCCACTCCTCGGCCCGAACAAGTACCTCATGCTGATCCTGGTCTACGTCGCCTGGTCGCTGGCGTTCACCGTCTTCTTCATGCACTCGTTCTTCCGTACGCTGCCCCAATCGATCGCCGAGGCGGCGATGGTCGACGGGGCCTCGCACAGCCGGGCCTTCTTCAGCGTCATGCTGCCGATGGCCAAGCCGGGCCTGATCAGCATCGGCATCTTCAACGTGCTCGGCCAGTGGAACCAGTGGTACCTGCCGACCCTGCTCATGCAGTCGCTGAGCGGCGAGCCGAAGCGTCAGGTGATCTCCCAGGGGCTGATCGAGCTGTCGGTGAACCAGGGCTACAAGTCCGACTGGTCCGGCCTCTTCGCCGGCGTCACCATGGCGATGCTGCCGGTGCTGATCGTGTACATCGTCTTCCAACGCCAGGTCCAGTCCGGCCTCACCGCCGGCGTCAGCAAGTAACCACCCGGCACCCGGAGCGCGCAGAATCACGGAAAGAGTGGCCATTCCACGCGGAATGGCCACTCTTTCGCTGCAAGAGGACCCTCGGGTCGCGCGGGCGCGGCGAGTGTCGGAGGGGCGAGGCAGAATCACGCCCGTGCTGGTGGCGGTGGTATCGGACGAACGGGGCGGGGGAGTACTGCAACCCCTCGACCCCGTCGGCCGGCCCAGCGGTCCGGCCGAACCGGTGGCCGACCTGGCCGCCGCGGTGGCCGCCCGGGAGGCCGCAGAGGCTCCTCGCTGGGTCTGGGCCACCGGTGCCACCGTCTACCCGGCGCTGCTGCGCGCCGGCGTCCGGCTGGACCGCTGCCACGACGTCGAGCTCACCGAGGCGCTGTTGCTCGGGCACGACGGCCGGTGGGGCGAGCCCCGCTCGCTCGCCGCGGCCTGGGCCCGGCTGACCGGCGCATCGGTGCCGCCCGACCCGGCGCCCCGCCCGCCGGAGCCGCCCGGCCACGGCCAGGGCGCGCTCTTCGACGCGCCGTCCGGCCCACCCGGTCCGGGCATCGAGGCGTTGACCCGGGTGTACGCCGACCAGCTCGACCGGATCGCGGCGACCGCGCATCCCGGCCGGTTCCGGCTGCTGGTCGCCGCCGAGTCGGCCGGTGCGCTGATCGCCGCCGAGATGGGGGCGTCCGGCCTGCCGTGGCGGGCCGACGTGCACGACGCGATCCTCGCCGACCTGCTCGGCGAGGCGTCGCCGGTCGGCGGGCCGCCACGGCGGCTGGCCGAGTTGGCTGCCCGGATCGCCGAGGCGTTCGGCGTACGTCAGCTGCACGCCGACTCCCCGGCGGAGCTGCTGAAGGCGTTCGCCCGGGCCGGCGTCGAGCTGCCGAACACCCGGGCCTGGGTGCTGCGCGGGGTGGAGCATCCTGCGGTGCCGCTGGTCCTGGAATACAAGGAGCTCTACCGGATCTGGACGGCGCACGGCTGGTCGTGGCGGGACGCCTGGGTCTTCGGCGGCCGGTTCCACCCCGAGTACGTGCCCGGCGGGGTGGTGTCCGGCCGGTGGGCCACCCGGGGCGGCGGGGCGCTGCAGATCCCGAAGGTGATCCGGCGTGCGGTGGTGGCCGATCCCGGCTGGACGTTCGTGGTGGCCGACGCGGGGCAGCTCGAACCGCGGGTGCTCGCCGCGGTCTCCGGGGACGACCGGCTGGCCGCCGCCGGTGGCGCCGGCGACCTCTACGCCGCCCTGGCCCGGGACGCCTTCGCCGGTGACCGGGCCCGCGCCAAGGTGGCCCTGCTCGGCGCCATGTACGGGCAGACCGGCGGCGCGGCGCTGCCCGCTCTCGCGGTGCTCAAACGCAACTACCCGACCGCGTTCGGGTACGTCGAGGCCGCCGCCCGCACGGGGGAGGCGGGTGGCCTGGTGCGCTCGTGGCTGGGGCGTACCTGCCCGCCGGGTTCGGTGGGCTTCGGTGACGGAGAGGAGGCGGACCCGGACGCCGGGGCGGACCCGCAGGGGCCCCGGGCCCGGGCCGCCCGGTCCCGTGGCCGGTTCACCCGCAACTTCGTCATCCAGGCCACCGCCGCCGAGTGGGCATCCACACTGCTGGCCACGCTCCGCACGGCCCTCGCGGGCACCGGGGCCGACCTGGTCTTCTTTCAGCACGACGAGGTGATCGTGCACTGCCCGCAGGAGCGGGCCGACGTCGTCGCGTCGGCGGTCACGGCCGCGGGCGACCGAGCCACCCGGCTGCTCTTCGGTGACACTCCGGTGCGTTTCCCGCTCGACCTGTCCATCGTCAACTGTTACGCCGACGCCGCATAGCCGCGCAATTTTCCGTTTTGCCCCGCTACCCGCTCGCGCGGGCGCTCGTTGGTCCGTTGTGCGTACGACGGGATGGACCGAGCGCGGCCGCGCCGCTCCGTCCCCCTGGTCGAGGGGGCACTGCTGAACCGGATCGCAGGAATGATCATCGCCGCTGGTGGGGGCCGTCGGATCGGCGGACCCGAGGCGTTGCTGCACCAGGGGGAGAAACCCCTGGTGAACCGGATGATCGACACAATGGGTGAGGCCGGCTGCGAGCAGATCGTGGTCGTGCTGGGCGCGGCGGCCGACCAGGTCCGCGAGACGACGGACCTGACCGGGGCCACCGTGGTGGTCAACCGGGCGTGGGGGACCGGGGTGGGCTCCTCCATCCGGGCCGGCCTGGCCGCGCTGACCGACGAGGGGATCGAGGCGGTGGTCGTGGTGCCGGTCGACATGCCCGGGCTCACCGCCGCCGCGGTCCGGCGGGTGGTCGCCCTGCCGTACCCGGACGTGCTCGTCTGCGCCACCTACGACGGGCTGCGCGGCTACCCGATGCTCTTCGGCCGCCGGCACTGGTCCGGCATAGCCACCCTGGCCAGCGCCGATGTGGGCGCCCGGCCGTACCTGCTGGCGCACAAGGACCAGATCGTCGACATCTCCTGCGACTCGGTGGCCGACGGCAACCGGATCGACAGCCCCGAGCTGATGGCGCTCTACGGCCTCTCCATCCCCGAACAGCGCGTCGGCGTCTGACCGCTGGCCACCGCGGCGCACCCTTCTGATCGGAGAAACGCTGGCGGGCCGGGGCGCCACGTGTCCCCGGCCCGCCGGTCGTCGGCCCAGCCGCTTCTACCGACAGGGTTGGAAGACAGTGTCGTCCAGGTTCAGCGCGAACCGGACGCCGTTGAAGTTTGCGCCGTTGTCGGCAGCGCAGAACGACGAGGTGGTGAGCTTGTACTCGGCCTGGAAGACCGGCTTGCCCGCGGCGATGTACTGGTCGAGGCCGAAGGAGCCGTTCTGCGCCGTGGTGCATTCCTTGTACTGGTTGCACTGCTCGTTGAGCGCGCCGTCGAAGTACGGCAGTAGGGCCGGGATCTGCTCGTTGTCGTTCTTCTGCAGGACGCTCAGGCCTCGGGCGTGCGAGTCGTTGGCCAGTACGGCGTTGTAATAGAGCTGGTCGGCCGCGGTGAGCGCAAAGCCTGTCTTGTTGAGGTAACCGTCCACGTTGTCCAGCTCAACCATGTCGAAGCCCTTCTGCTTACACATGTCGAGCCGGGCGTCCATGATGGACCGCAGAGCGCTGTTGGCGCTTTGGATCTCCCGGATGTCGAGCCACTTCTCGCCGGGCCACCCGTTGGTACGCCCGAGGACCGCCGCCGGGAACTGCGCGGCGTCCGGCCGCCAGTTCTCCCAGGAGCCCGCGGAGAGGTAGCAGACGGCCTTGATCCCGGCGGCGTGCAGCGAGGCCACGTCGGCCGCACTGTTGTTGAAGCCGTCGACGTCGTACATGGACACCGGCCGGTAGGGCGGCTTCGGGACGGCGGAGAGCACCCAGTTCCAGCTCGTTCGCAGGGGTGGATGCCAGCACCCGACGCAGGGGACGGGGGCCGGTGGCGCGGGCGCAGCCGAGGCGGGCGCGGTGTTCAGGACGGCAAGCGCCGCGGTCGCGATCAGGGACGCGGCGGCGAGAGCCAGGGAGATGCGAAGACGTGTCATGACTGACCTCCGCTGAGGGTGCGAGGCTGTTGAGTACTCGACCCCGGCCCCACGGCCGGGCCCGTGGCCGGCGACGGGATCGAACGCCCCGCCACCGGCCAGCACTCGCGTTCGAGCGATTAGACCAAGCCGTACTCGCAGACGTCGATAACCCACGCACAAGTGCACATCTTTCGATGCGCGTTTTGGGCACCCGAGCGTGAAGTCCCTGATCAACGCGAATCGGAGGCGGCGACCGTGACGGTCGCTCCGGTGGCGGAGATGGCGGCCAGCGCGGCCGGGTCGGCGCTGGCGTCGGTGATGAACTCATCGATGTCTTGCAGCGCACAGATGCGGGCGAGGTGGACGCGGCCGACCTTGGAGCCGTCTGCGACGACGATGACGCGCTGCGCCTGGCGGATCATCGTGGCGTTCGTGTTCGCCTCGATGTCGTCGTGCGTCGTCAGGCCGGCACGTGCGGAGATTCCGTCCACCCCCACGATCGCCACCTCGATGTTGAGCCCGGCGAGGGTGCGGTCGGCGATCGGGCCGACCAGCTCATAGGACTGCGTACGTGATACGCCACCGGTCATGACGAGCTTCAGCCGAGGACGCAGCGCCAATTCGGCCGCGATGTTGAGCGCGTTGGTGACGACCGCCAGATCGAAGCGGTCGGCGAGCAGGCGCGCCACCGCGTGGGTGGTGGTGCCGCCGGTCAATCCAACCGTGAGCGGCCCGTGCGGCAGCCGGGAGACGGCCGTCCGCGCGATCGCCAGCTTCTCTTCCCGGTGCTGACCGACGCGGTAGCGGACCGGCAGCTCGTAGCTGACCTCGGCCGCGATGGCACCGCCGTGCGTACGGTTGAGGAGCTTCTGGTCCTCCAGCGTCTGCAGGTCACGGCGGATGGTCGCGACCGAGACGGCGAACTCCTTCGCCAGCGCCCGAGCATCGACGGAGCCGTCGCTCGAGATGCGGTCCAGGATCGTCGACACCCGGTCGGCGCGACGCAACGTGCTGCGAGCCATGCGAGCTCCCTGCCAAGTCATGAACACAAACGCGCAATCAAGCTAGTTCATTTACGCTCGTTTGACCAAGAAGAGCTTGCCAGGCCGCTCGTGTAGGCAGAAAATCCGCAGATGGCTGTGATCACCTTCCTCGGCGCAGGCAGCGTCGTGTTCACGCGTGAGTTGCTCGCCGACATCCTCTCCTTCGCCGAACTGCGGGACGTGACGCTGTCGCTGCACGACATCGACCCCGGGCGGCTGGCCACTGCCGAGGCGATCGCCCGGCGTACCGCGGAGCAACTCGGGGCGAGCCCGAAGATCCGCACCAGCCTCGATCGACGTACCTCGCTCGGCGGCGCGACCTACGTGATCAACGCGATCCAGGTCGGCATGTACGCCGCGACCGTCCACGACTTCGAGATACCGGCGAGGTACGGGCTGCGCCAGACGATCGGCGACACCCTCGGCGTCGGCGGCATCTTCCGCGCTCTGCGCACGTTTCCGGTGCTCAAGGGCATCGCGGAGGACATGCGCGAGATCTGCCCGGACGCCTGGCTGCTCAACTACACCAACCCGATGGCGATGAACATCGGCTACCTCGCGGCGGTGGCGCCCGAGCTCAAGGCGGTCGGCCTCTGCCACTCCGTCTACTGGACCGTGCGCGGATTGTGCGAGGTCATCGGCGTTCCCTTCGACGCCGTGAGCTACCGTGCCGCCGGCCTCAACCACCAGGCCTGGCTGATGCACTGGACCAGGGACGGTGAAGACCTCTACCCCCTCCTCGACGCTGCCATCGCCAAGGATCCCGAGCTGCGCCGGCGCGTACGCGTCGACATGTACCGGTCGCTCGGCTACTACCCCACCGAGACGAGCGAGCACTCCTCCGAGTACGTGCCGTGGTACCTGCACCACGACGAGGAGGTCGCCCGGCTGCGCATCCCCGTCGGCGACTACCTGCGGATCAGCCGCGAGAACGTCGAGGAGTACGAGCGCGTACGGGACGGCCTCAAGGCGGGCGAGCCGCTGCCGATCGACCGCGACGCCACCGAGTACGCGCCGCAGGTGATACACAGCATCGAGACCGGGACGATGCGGCGTATCCACGCGAACGTCCGCAACACCGGACTGGTCACGAACCTGCCGCGGGACTACGCCGTCGAGGTCCCGTGCGTCGTCGATGAGCAGGGCGTACGACCGGAGTATGTCGGGGACCTGCCGATCCAGTGCGCCGCGCTGAACCGGAGCTTCGCCTCGGTCGGCGAGCTCACCGTCAAGGCCGCCGTCACCGGCGACCCCCGTCTGGTACGCCTCGCCGCGCAGGTGGATCCGAACGCCGCCGCGACCCTGACGGTGGACGCGATCTGGGCACTCTGCGACGAACTGACCGCCGCGCACGGGGAGCTGATCGCCGATGAGCTGCGCGTACCGGTGCGCCGCTAGGCGGGGAAAGTGCTACGCGGTGAAACGCGCAAGCAAAACTGTTCATTTGGACGTTCGTCATTGATTACCGAGCAGAAACGAGCATACCCTCCCGCCATGAACGTGACCGGGTCCGAGATCGACAGCCAGCCCGCCGTCTGGCGGCGGGCGCTCAGCGACGACAGTCTGATCGAGGCAGCCGGCGACATGCTTGCCGCTCCCGGCGAGCGCGTCCTCGCCATCGGCTGTGGCACGTCGTGGTTCGTCGCCGAGGCCTACGCGGCCCTGCGCGAGGGGGCGGGCTTCGGCGAGACGGACGCGGTCTGCGCCTCCGAGGTGACCGGTACGCGCGGCTACGACCGCGTCGTGGCCTTCAGCCGGTCAGGTACGACGACGGAGGTGCTCGACGCGCTCGGCAAGCTGCCGCAGTCCCTGCGCAAAACGGCGGTCGTCGCCGTGGCGGGCACTCCCGTCGCCCAGCGCAGCGACGACGTGCTCGTCCTCGACTTCGCCGACGAGCGCAGTGTGGTGCAGACCCGCTTTCCGACAACCGTGCTCGCCGTTGTGCGCACTGCCCTGGGGGAGAAATGGGCGATCGACGCGGATGCCGCGCTCGCTGCCGACCTGCCCGCCCCGCCGGCCGATGTTGACCATGTCGTTTTCCTCGGCACGGGCTGGACGATCGGCCTCGCGCACGAGGCGGCGCTGAAGGTGCGCGAGGCCGCGCAGGCATGGTCGGAGTCGTACCCGGCGATGGACTTCCGGCACGGCCCGATGGCCGTCGCCGGTCCGCGCAGCCTGGTGTGGGTCTTCGGGGCCATGCCGGAGGGCATGACGGAGACCGTGGCCGCGACCGGAGCGCGGCTGCACCATGACGGCCTTGATCCGCTCGCGGGGCTCGTCCTCGCGCAGCGGTTCGCGACCGCGCTGGCCGCACACCGGGGCCTCAACCCGGACGAGCCGCGGCTGCTCACGCGTTCGGTGATCCTGGCACGCACCTGATCTCGCATCCATCCCGTGAGGTACGCCATGAAGAGCTTCTGGAACGCCCGGCACCGCGCTCTCGGCGGCGCCGTTCTCGCCCTCGGCCTGCTGGCCGGCTGCACCAGCGCGATACCGATCGACAACACGAAGGACGCGGCGGCGGGCTACGACCCGAACACCGACGTCACCATCACCTGGTGGACCGGCCAGTCGAAGGACGCCGAGACGCTGGCCGAGAAGCTTGCGGCCGAGTTCCACGCCTCGCACCCTCACATCACGGTGAACACGTCCGCCGGCGCTTCCACCACGGATGAGCTGCTGACGAAGCTGTCCGCCGGGTTTGCGAGCGGCACCTACCCCGACATCTCGTACGCCTACGGCAGCTGGGCCGGGCAGCTCGCCGCGAGCGGGCGTACGCAGAACCTGACGCAGTGGGTCGCCGATCCGCAGATCGCCTGGGACGAGATCCCCGAAGCGGCGCGCACGACGGCCACAGTCGACGGAAAGGTCATCGGCGTGCCAGCGCTCGTCGACAACCTGGCGCTCATCTACAACAAGACGCTCTTCGACGCCGCGCACCTGGCGTACCCGACCGACCAGTGGAGCTGGGACGACTTCCGGGCCGCCGCGAAGAAGCTGACTGACACGTCGAAGAACCTCTACGGGACGGCGTACTCGGTGTCGGGCGGCGAGGACACGACGTGGCACCTGTGGCCCCTGCTCTGGCAACACGGCGGCAAGATCGTCGACGGGGACAAACCGGCCTTCAACTCCGACGCCGGGGTCGCCGCCCTGGAGACGCTGCGCCAGATCGCGGTCGACGACAAGTCGATGTACCTCGACCAGACCGACGAGAAGTACCGCCAGCTCTTCAACGCCAACCGTATCGGGATGATGATCTCCGGCCCGTGGGAGCTCTACGACCTCACCGACGCGAAGGTCAACTACGGGGTGGCGTACCTGCCGGGGTTCAACGGGGACCACCAGACGATCTCCGGCCCCGACGTGTGGGTCACGTTCGACCACTCCGACCCCAACCGGGCCGGCGCCGCGCGTGCCTTCCTGCAGTGGCTGACCAGCAAGGACACCGACATCCGCTGGAACCTCCCCAACGGTAACCTGCCGCTGCGCTCGTCTGAGGCGGGCACCAAGGAGTTCCAGGACTACTGCGCGCAGTACCCCGGAGCCCAGAAGTTCTTCGACAACCTCGCCAACGCCAAGCAGGCCCGCCCGACGATCGAGGCGTACCCGGAGGTGTCGGGCTACGTCGGCCAGGCGATCTCGTCGGTCCTGCAGGGCGCGTCGAAACCCAAGGAGGCCCTCGACAAGGCGGCTCAGCAGTCCGTCGTCGCGCTGCGCGGCTGAGGCACCGATGACGACCTTCGCACTCTCGAGGGGCCGCGCCACCACGGTGACGCCCCGCAAGCCGAGGCGGACACGCAGGGCGCTCACCGGCTGGGCCTTCGTCGGCCCGGCCGCCATTCCCATCCTCGGTCTGTCGATCTTCCCGGCGGTATGGGCGTTCCTGATCTCGCGGACGAAGTGGAACGGGATCGCGCCGGCGAAGCCGGTCGGCTGGGGTAACTACCAGACGATGGTGCAAGACCCGCAGGCCGCCGCGGCGGTCGGGCACACGCTGTGGCTGACCGCGCTGTTCGTGCCGTCCTCGATCCTGCTCGGCATGCTCATCGCGATCGCGCTCAACCAGAAGATCAGATTCGTTGCCTTCTATCGGACCTGCATCTTCATCCCCTACGTCGCGTCGGCCGCGGCCACCGGCATCCTCGCCAGCTTCGTCTTCAACCCGCAGTTCGGCGCGGCGAACGACGTCCTGCGCCGGTTGCACCTGCCCGCCCAGCAGTTCCTGGAGAGCCCGTCGCAGGCTCTCGTCGTCATCTGCGTCATCGCGCTCTGGGGCGAGATCGGCTTCACGGCAGTCATCTACCTCGCGGCGTTGCAGGACGTCCCGGTCGCCCTGATGGAGGCGGCCACCGTGGACGGCGCCGGGAGGTGGCGGGTCTTCTGGCACGTCGTCCTGCCCCAGCTGCGGCCGGTGACCGTCTTCGTGGCGGTGTGGCAGACGATCACAGCGGTCCAGCTTTTCGACCTCGTCTACACGACGACCCGCGGCGGGCCGCTGCAATCCACCGAGACAGTCGTCTACTACATCTACAAGCTGGCGTTCCAGACGCAGCGCTTCGGCTACGGCTCCGCGATCGCGTACGGGCTGTTCGCCGTCACGATACTGCTGACGCTCGGCATCTTCTGGTACTCGCGGCGCTCCAGGATGGAGGCGTTCTGATGGCCGCTCCCGCCTACCAGGCGACTGCTCCCGCCCACCAGGCGCCGCCGGCCCTGCCTCGGCGCTCCCGCCGACGGCTGCTGCCGTTCAGCCCATGGCACCTGCTGCTCATGCCGCTGGCGCTGCTGTTCGTGCTGCCGCTGGTACAGATGATCCTCACGTCGTTCATGTCCGACAAGGAGATCAACCGCTTCCCGCCGAAGCTCATCCCGACGTCGCTGCACCTCGACGGCTACACCGACCTGTTCACGCAGTCGCACATCCTGCGCTGGCTGCTCAACACGATCCTGGTGGCGTTCATCGCGATCGTCGCGCACCTCGTGCTCTGTTCGCTCGCCGGGTACGGCTTCGCGCGCCTGTCCTTCCCCGGCAAGAACGTGGGCTTCATCCTCATGGTCGCGACCGTCATGATCCCCACGCAGCTGCTCATGATTCCGACGTACCTCATGTTCGCCAGGCTCGGCTTCGTCGATACGCTCGCGGCCGCGTTCGTGCCCTGGCTCGCGGCGGCTTTCGGCGTCTTCCTCATGCGCCAGTTCTTCCTGTCGCTCCCCGCGGAGCTGGAGGAAGCCGCCGCCATCGACGGCGCCTCCACCGTGCAGATCTTCTTCCGCATCGTGCTCCCGCTCGCCCGGCCCGCGCTCGCCGCGCTCGCGCTCCTCACCCTGCTGTCGTCCTGGAACGACCTCATCTGGCCACTCGTCGCCATCAGCGACGATCGCTGGTACACCCTCCAGGTAGGGCTCACGATGTTCCAGGGCACCAGGCGAACGCAGTGGTCGCTGTTGATGGCGGGCAACGTCGTCGCGACGCTCCCACTCATCATCGCCTTCATCGCCGCCCAGAAGCGCTTCGTCGCCACCATGACCTTCACCGGGCTCAAGGGATGAACGACCTGCTCGTCGTGGGCGACGCCAACCCCGACCTCGTGCTGCGCGGCGACGTCGCGCCACGCTGGGGTCAGGCCGAGCAACTGCTCGACGCCGCGGAACTCGTTCTCGGCGGGTCCGCCGCCATCACCGCCGCCGGTGCCGCACATTTGAGCGTACGGGTGAAGCTGCTGGCGGCTGTCGGCGACGATCTCTACGGTGCGTTCGTGCGGGAGGCGCTCACCGCACGTGGGGTGGACGTCCGCGGCCTCCGTGTCGTCGCCGAGCCGACCGGTCTCTCGGTGATCCTCTCCGCGCACGACCGAGCCATCTTCACGCTGCCCGGCGCCATCGGTGCGCTCAGCGCGTCCGACGTGGACCTGGCCGGTATCCGCCACCTGCACGTGTCCTCGTACTTCCTCCAGCCGCGCCTCGCCGCCGAGCTGCCCGATCTCTTTGCCCGGGCTCGGTCGCTCGGCATCACGACGTCGCTGGACACCAACTGGGACCCCGCCGGGCGGTGGGACGGCGTACGCGATGTCCTCGCGTACACGGATGTCTTCCTGCCCAACGAGGTGGAGTTGGCGGCGATCACGGGCATCGAGGACCCGCGGGCGGCGGCCGCAGCTTTGGGGACCACGGTTGTGCTGAAGGCGGGCGCGGCGGGTGCGCGGGCGTGGTGGCCGGGCGGTTCGTGCAGCGCGTCGGGGCTGGCCGTCGAGGTCGTGGACACGACCGGGGCGGGCGACAGCTTCAACGCCGGATTCCTCGCTGGTTTCCTGGCGGGACAACCGATCGAGCGCTGCGTCGCGATGGCGGCCGCAGCCGGCTCGCTGTCCACCCGAGCCGAGGGCGGAACAGCCGCCCAGCCGACCCTCGCTTCCCTCCTGGCCATAGTTGACCATGAACTTCCGGCGGGAGCACTTCCGGCGGTCTCGCCGCTAGCCCCTGTCGGCGGGGACGGGGGGCCCGCATGATCCTGACTGTCACCCTCAACGCCGCGCTCGACGTCACCTACCAGGTGCCGGCCCTGCGCCCCGGGCACGCCCACCGCGTCGGCCAGGTCATCACCCGCGCCGGAGGCAAAGGCATCAACGTCGCTCGGGTCCTGCACACCCTCGGCGAACACGTCATCGTCTGCGGCCTGGCCGGCGGCACCACCGGCGCGGAGCTCACTGCCCTGCTCGCCGCGGAAGCCATCAGCACCGACCTCACCCCGATCACCGGGCAGTCCCGGCGCACCGTCGTCGTGCAGGACAACCAGCAGGCAACCGGGCTGTGGGAGCCCGGCCCCACGGTTCTGCCCACCGAGTGGGCCACCTTCCTCGATGGCTTCCGCACCCGGGCCCGGCAGGCCACCGTCGTGGTGCTGTCCGGCAGCCTGCCCCCCGGACTGCCCGACGACAGCTACCGGCAACTCACCGTCATCGCCAAGGACGCCGGCGCCCGGGTGCTGCTCGACGCCGACGGTCACGCGTTGCGCCACGGCCTGACCGCCGAACCCGACCTGATCAAACCGAACGCCACTGAGCTCGCCGAGGTCACCGGGCTGCCCACCGCAACCCACGCCCAGGCGCTGCACGCGGCGCAGGTACTGCGGGCCGGCCGCCGCACCGCAGTCGTCGCCTCGTTGGGCCCGGCCGGGCTGGCCGTGCACACCGACGATGGCGCCTACACCGCAGTCCAGCCCGGACCCGTGGACGGAAACCCCACCGGCGCCGGTGACGCCGTCGTCGCCGCCCTCGCCGCGGGATTCGCCCACGAACGCCCGTGGCCGGAGATGCTCACCGACGCCGTTGCCCTCTCCGCTGCCGCGGTGGCCGCCCCGGCCGCAGGAGAGTTCTGCGCCAGCACCGCCGTCCGCCTACGCACAGCCGTCACCGTCACCCGAGCCGACATCACCGCCACCGGCGACCCGCATCGAGGAGAACCGGATCATGCCGCTGATACCCACCGGTGAGATCGTCGCGGCCGCCGCTACCCGCCGCCACGCGGTGGCCGCGTTCAACGTCATCACCCTCGAACACGCCGAAGCGATCGTCACCGGCGCCGAAAATGCCGGCCAGGCCGTCATCCTGCAGATCAGCCAGAACGCCGTGGCATTCCATCACGGCAAGCTCGGCCCCGTCACCGCTGCCGTGGCAGCCGTCGCCGCCAGCGCGGCGGTCCCCGTCGGCCTGCACCTCGACCACGTCACGAGCGAAGCGCTGCTGCACCGGGCGCCCGCGCACGGCTACACCTCCGTCATGTACGACGCCTCGGACAAACCCCACACCGCCAACGTCGCCGCCACGCTCGTGGCCGCCCGCTTCGCCCACGAACACGGCATGTGGATCGAAGCCGAGCTCGGCACCGTCGCCGGCAAAGATGGCGCACCTCCACTGCCCGCACACGCACCCGGTGCCCGCACCGACCCCGACGAGGCGGCCGCCTACGTCGCGGCCACCGGCGTCGACGCCCTCGCCGTCGCTGTCGGCTCCAGCCACGCGATGACCGACCGCACCGCCATCCTCGACCACCAACTCATCACCGCACTGCACCACGCCGTCAGCGTGCCGCTGGTGCTACACGGCTCCTCCGGCGTTCCCGACCAGCAACTCCGCCAGGCCGTCGCCGCCGGCATGGTCAAAGTCAACATCGGCACAGCCCTGAACATCTCCTACACCCAGGCGATACGCGACTTCCTGGCCGGCGACGCCAGCCGGGTCCAGCCCACCGTCGATCCGCGCACGTACCTCACCCGCGCCCGCGACGCGGTTGCCAGCACCGTCGCCCACTTCGCGGCCCTGTTGGCAAGCCCGCATCACACCGCCCCGATGATCGGAACACCATCGGCAACGGCATCGACAATCGCGCCACAAAACGGACCTGTGCCGGCCTGATCACTGCCCGGCATTTGGTGGACCTATGCGCCCAAAATGGGCATATATATGCACGAGCGTAGGTACCATCCCGGCTATGACCGAGCCGAGCCGGACCGGCGCCGCCAGCTCAGGTACGCACAAACCATCACGTTCGGGAGTCGACCCGAAATGGTGGACCCTCACGGCGGTCTGCGTGGGCACGTTCATGCTGTTGATCGACCTGACCATCGTGAACGTCGCGCTGCCGGACATCCAGGCGTCGCTGGCCGCGTCCTTCTCCGACGTGCAGTGGGTCGTCGACGCCTACGCGCTGACACTGGCCGCACTTCTGCTGACGGCGGGATCGCTGGCGGACCTGTACGGCCGCCGCCGCCTCTACCTGATCGGCCTGGTCCTCTTCACCGCCGCGTCGGCGCTGTGCGGACTCGCCCAGTCCCCGCTCATGCTCGAGCTGTCTCGCGGCCTGCAAGGCATCGGTGGGGCCATCATGTTCTCCGTCTCGCTGGCCCTGCTGGCCAACGCGTTCCATGGTGCGCAGCGCGGCACGGCCTTCGGCGTCTGGGGCGCCCTGGCCGGGCTCGCCGCAGCCGTCGGCCCCATCATCGGCGGCGCGTTGGTCTCGGGCCTGTCCTGGCGGTGGATCTTCTTCGTCAACGTGCCCGTCGGTGCCGTCGCCCTGGTCCTGACACTGATGAAGGTGGTCGAGTCGCGCGACGAACAGGCCCGGCGCCCGGACTGGCCGGGCTTCGTGCTCTTCTCCGCAGCACTGGCCTGCTTGATCTACGCGCTCATCGAAGCCGGACGCAGCAGCTTCACGGCGACACCGGTGGTCGCCTGCTTCGCCGCGGCCGCGGTGCTGCTCATCGCCTTCTTGGTGGTCGAGGTACGCAGCACGCACCCGATGTTCGATCTACGGTTGTTCCGCGTGCCCACGTTCGTCGGCGGCGACATCGCCGCGTTCGGCCTCTCCTTCAGCATCTTCGCCATGCTGCTCTACGTGGTCCTCTACCTGCAGAACGTACTCGGCTACAGCGCGCTGCAGACCGGCGTGCGGCTGCTCGTCCTCTCCATCGGCGTCCTGGTCGCCAGCGCCGCAGCGGGACGGCTGAGCGCCAAGGTGCCGCTGCGCGCCCTCATCGGCTCAGGTTTGGTCCTGGTCGGCATCGGGTTGCTGCTCATGCGGGGCCTGACCGCAGCCTCGTCGTGGACACACCTGATTCCGGGTTTGATCGTGGCCGGCGTCGGCGTCGGATTCGTCAACCCACCGCTGGCCTCTACCGCCGTCGGGGTCGTGCAGCCACGGCGATCCGGGATGGCATCGGGCATCAACCTGACCTTCCGGCAGGTTGGTCTCGCTACCGGCGTGGCGCTGTTGGGCACCCTGTTCGCCAACCGGCTGACCTCTGTGGTGCGAACCCAGACGGCCGGGACTCCGTTCGCCGCGCACAGCGCCGAGATCTCGACGGCACTGCGCAGCGGCAGCGTGAACCGGCTTTTCGCGACCACCCCGCCGCAGCAGCACGGCCTACTCGCCGAGATCGCCCGCGGTAGTTTCGCCAGCGCCCTGGACCAAATTTTGTTGGTCGCGGCGATCGTCACCTTGATCGGCGGAGCCCTGTCCTTCGTCCTGATCCGCTCGAAGGACTTCGTCTCATCCCCTCAGGGATGAGCAGGACCAGCGCCGCGGTGCTGGTGAGGACACAGGGGCCGTCGCGTTGATCTGGTACGGAAGGTCGATGCCCCGGAGGGCGAACTCGTGGTGCGTCGGGCCGGGCAACTGCTCTGGCAGTGCCTCGGATAACCTCCGGGCCGGGCGGCCGGGTCGCCACCCGCAACGGGGAGGTGAGCGCCATGGTCAACGCTGTCGCCCGCCATCTGGCGGGGATGGCCGCCGCCTGGCTGGTGGTTGTCGCCGAGGCGGTCGTGGGCTATCTCGGCCTGCTGGCGTTCGCGCTGGCCACCGAGTCCGATCCGGGCGGTCCGCTGGCCGGGCCGGTGCTCGTGCTGGTCGCGGCGATGTACGGCGTGGCCCTGCAGCCGCTGCTCTTTCTGCCGGCCGTGGCGGTGGCCGAAGCCACCGGCCGGCAGCGAGGGGCCGGCAGGGTGCTGGCGCTGGCTGCTGCCATCGCGGGCGTGCTGGCCGCCGGGTACGCCGTCGCGGCGGCCGTCGCCACCGACGTCTCCGCCGGTCACCTTCCCCTCGTCGCCGGCATCGCCGTGCTCCTCGTGCTGCCGCCGGTCCTCGTGTACGCGCTCACCGCGCGCGGCGTCGGGTGGATGGCCCGACGGCTGACCCGGCGCTGGGACGCCGCCGCTGCCCAGATCCGAGCCGAACAGGGCTGACCAGGCCCGGCGAATCCGGTCGGCCGCTTCAGGCTGCGGCCAGGCCGAACAGCGCGGCGGCGTTGTTCCAGCAGACGGCCCGCAGCCAGTCGTCGCCCAGATCGAGGGCGGCCAGCCCGGTGAGTTGCTCGGCGTACGGGTACGGGATGTTCGGGAAGTCGCTGCCGAGCAGCACCTTGCCGGCCAGCCCCAGCTCGCGCAGCCGGGGCAGCTGCGTCGCCGGGAACGGGACGAACCGGTCGAAGAACGGGGTGAACGCCATCGTGGTGTCCAGCGTGACCCGCTCGTAGGCGGCGGCCAGGTCGAGGAACGCGGCGTAGTCCGGGGCGCCCAGGTGCGCCACGACCGCGGTCAGCCGGGAGTGTCGGGCGAGCAGCGCGGCGAACGGCTCCGGCCCGGTGTGCGCGGTGCCGACCGGGGCGTGTCCGACGTGCACCACCACCGGCACGCCGGCCTCGGCCAGCAGGCCCCACACGCCCTCGAGCGCCGGGTCCGTGGGTGGGAAGCCGCCCACCTGCACGTGCACCTTGAACACCCGCGCGCCGGCCGCGAGCGCCTCCGCCACGTACCGCCCGGCCGTCGGCTCTGGGAAGAAGGTGGCCGAGGGCAGGCATCCCGGGGTACGCGCCGCGAAGTCCAGCGTCCACCGGTTCAACGATTCCGCCATCCCGGGCCGGTGCGGGTACGCCAGCGCGGTGAAAGCCCGGACCCCCAGCCGGCGCAGGTGTGCCACCCGCTGCGCGTCATCCCAGCGGTAGCGGATCGGCCACTCGGTGCCGACGAGCGGACCGGCGGCGTCGAAGTACGCCCACACCCTGCGGAGCAGCCGCGGCGGCAGGAAATGGGTGTGCACGTCGGCGAGCCCGGGCAGCCCCAGCCGTTGCCAGAACCGGCGCACCGCCCCGTCCTCGGCCGGCGGTGCCCCGTCGGCCGGCGGATCGGGAGAGTTGGTCACCCCTCAATGTTGAACCGCTGCAGCACCGACGGCGCGACCAGCCCCACCGCGGCGAGCACCGCGAGGATGGTCATCGCGGTCCGCAGCACGACGGTCTCGGCCTTGCTCCCGGTACGCAGCGCGATGCTGTTGGGCAGGCCGATCATCGTCCACATCCGCCGCTTGATCGGGATCGGCCAGAGGATGGGCACCCCGGCCCGGGTGATCATGTCGCCGAGGATGTGCACGAAGCAGCCCACTCCGACGGCGGTGCCGATGAGGGGATAGCCCCGGTCGCCGGGGAGGTTGGCGAAGGTGAACCAGGCGGCGGCCGCCGACACGAGGGTGACGATCACCCAGCCTGCGCGTTCGGCCCACTCGTCGAACAGGCCACGCAGCGCCAGCCCGATCATGAAGAAGAGGATGCCGACCACCGCCCACTTGCCGTAGTGGGCGCAGAGCGCGGTGGTGCCCCAGCCGACCAGCACGGTGAACGGGATGGTGTGGGTCAGCGTCCGGTGCCCGTTGTTGCGGCGCGGATCCTTGCTGAGTTTGGTGGCGTAGTAGACGCCCAGCGAGACCTTTTCCATCACCTCGGCGAGGAAGAGGCTGAACACGCCGAAGGTGCGCGCCACCGTCGCCCCGCCCTGGTTGCGGGTCACCTTGCCCGAGAGGTCGAGGTCGGGGAAGAGCGCCCCGCCCGCGCAGACCGCGGTGCCGACCGCCAGCGCCAGCGGCGTCTGGTGGTAGTCGGCGAACTGGTCCAGCGCCCAGGCGCCGGTCAGCCACACCGCCGCGCCGGACAGCGCGTGGGACGGTCCCATCATCTCGAGTCGCCCTCTCCAGAGATCTTGATCGACAAAACTACGCCACTGTAGTCAAGCGGTCGGGTCGAGGGGCATCGCCCGGACGGTCCACTGGGGAGGGCCGTGGTTATCGGCGGATGAGATGCGTGGCGTCAGCCGGCCGAGTGGGTGGAGCGGTCGGGCCGGAAGCTGCGCCGGATGACCGCCAGTTGCGGGGCGGCGGCGGTCCAGTCGGCGTCCGAGGTGGTCCAGCCGAGCGTCCACCCGTCGCCGTCGCCGGGCAGCACCCGCAGGGCGTGCAGGCGTTCCCCGTACGGGGCGGTCCAGCGGCACTCCCATTCGGCGCCGCCGCCGGTCGCGGTGAGCCGCACGTGCTCGTAGCCGGGCAGCCGGCCGGCGTTGACCAGGTACTGCTCGGATGCGCGCAGCTGTGCCGTTGGGGCCGAGCTGCCGCCGAGGTAGGGCTCGATGCCGAGGGTCCGCCGGGTGGCGGGGTCCTGGAAGCAGGTCGTGTTTCCCGATCGCAGGTACCGCCAGCCGGCCGGCACGGCGATTCGGAAGCCGTCGCCATCGCCGTACCAGATCCAGCCGGCCGGCAGGGTGGCCGTCCGGTCCGCGGGCGGCGGGCCCGGGGTCACCGGCTCGCCGACCACGTGCGGTCGGATACACGGGAACGGCGGTGGCGGCACTCCGTGCCCGCCCGCCGGCGGGTCGGGCCGGGCCGGTTCGTGCTCCCAGGGCTTGCCGGGCGGTGGTTCGCCGGATGGCTCACCGAGCGGTCGCCCGGCCGGCGTGCCGGTGACCGCCAGCGCGGTGCCGACCCCGGCCGCCACGGCCAGCACGACCGCCGCCGCAGCAAGTCCCCAGCGCCGCAACGCCGCCCGACGGCGGTGATGTGGGTGGTCGTCGGGCGGCGGCACATCTCGGCCACCCGCCGCGGCGGCTTCGCCCGGCGCGGTGGAACTACCCGGCCCGGTGGAATCGCCCGGTCCGCTGGAGCCGCTCGCCCCGGTGGAATCGCCTGGCCTGGTAGAACTGCTCGGCCCGGTGCGATCACCCGGTTCGGCGTAGTCGCCCGATCCGGCGGAGTCGCCCGGCTCAGGGATGCCGCCTGAGCCGGTGGATCCGTCGCGGCCGGCGGGACCAGCCGGGCCATGGTCGGCGACCGGGGAGGAACCGGCGGCGACGGTGAGCAACCGGGCGGCCTCCTCGTGGCGTAGTCGGTGGCGGGGGTCGCGGTGGAGGAGGCCGGCCAGCGCCGGTTCGAGCGGGCCGGCGTGGGGCGCGGGGTCCGGAGGCTGGCTGGCCAGCGCGGTGAGAGTGGCCATCGCGGTGCTCCGGGCATACGGCGAGCGGCCCTCCACCGCCGTGTGCAGCGTGGCACCCAGCGACCAGAGGTCCGCCTCGACGCTGGACACCCCCTCGGCGGCGCGCTCCGGCGACACGTACTGCGGGGAGCCGAGAACCAGCCCGGGCCGGGTCATCGTCCCGTCGCCGCCGTCGAAGACGGCCAGCCCGAAGTCGGTGAGCAGGACCCGCCCGTCCCGGGCCAGCAGCACGTTCGCGGGTTTGACGTCGCGGTGCAGCACCCCGGCGTCGTGCGCGGCGCGCAGCGCGGCCAGCACGGCCAGCCCGATCCCGGCGGCGCGCCGGGGGTCGAGGGGGCCGTCGGTTTCCACGATGTCCTGCAACGACCGGGACGGGACGTATTCCATGACCAGCCATGGGTCGTCGTCGACCCGGACCACGTCGTAGACGTGGACCACGTTGGGATGGTTGAGCCGGGCGGCGGTCCGTGCCTCGCGCAGCGTCCGGGCATGCAGCTCGTCCCGTTCGTGCTCGGCGAGCCAGGGTGGCGCCGCCACCTGCTTCACCGCCACCTCGCGGTCCAGCCTCTCGTCCCGGGCCCGCCAGACCCGGCCCATGCCGCCGCTTCCGGCCAGTTCGAGCAGGCGGTACCGGCCGGCGATCACTACCTGCACCCCTCACCTCACCGCTGGCAAGCGTCCACAATAGCCAACTGATCGGATAGGGTCGATCGCCTGTCGGGGCGGTGCGGTTCAGCTCGCGGCCCCGGTCAGCAGATTTCCGTCGGGGATGACGATGGCGGATCGGGCGCCGACCAGCTGCGCGGCGGCCTGCTGGGCCTGGAGGGTGCCGTTCTCCCGGCGAGCGGCGGTGTAGCTGTCGGCGGTCCGGGCGGCGATGGTGGCCCAGGCGTACCGCTCGGCGACCATGGTGCGGGCGCGGCGGGCCACCCGGCGGGCGAACACCTCGTCGTCGAGCAGTTGGTCGACCGCGCCGGCCAGGGCGTCCGGGTCGCTGTGCGGGAAGGTCACCCCGGTGACGCCGGGCTCGACGATCTCGGCCAGCCCGCCGGTGTGTGCCACCGCGAGTGGCGCCCCGGCGGAGGCCGCCTCCAGGGCGATCATGCCGAACGGCTCGTAGAGGCTGGGGATGACGGTCGCGTCGGTGGCGGCGAGCACCGCCGGGAGCTGGGTGGCGTTCATGAAGCCGGCGAACCGGACGGTGTCGGCGAGGTGCAGCAGCCGTGCCTGCTCGACCAGCTCCTCCCGGTACGGGCCGTCCCCGGCGATCACCACCCGCAGCCCCGGGTGCCGGTCCCGCAGGTACGGCACGGCGTGCACCAGGTGCTGGACGCCCTTCTCGTAGACCAGCCGGCCGGCGAAGGTGACCAGGGGGCCGTTCCCGGCGAAGCGGGCGCGGGCGGCGGTCACCGCGGCCACCGTCGCCCGCCAGCGCTGTGGTTCGACCCCGTTGGGGACCACGTCGATCCGGCCGGCCGGTACGTCGAACAGGTGGGTGACCTGGTCGCGCATGTAGCCGGAGCAGGTGATCACCCGCCCGGATTCGGTGGCCAGCCAGTGCTCGACGCCGTGGATGGTGCGGTTCATCTCCTCGGGGAGCCAGCCCTGGTGGCGG
>NZ_JBLROB010000025.1:0-91046 GCF_047921475.1 Micromonospora sp. SL4-19 | reverse complement strand
TCTGACCGATCATCGCCCCGTCGAGATCAACGACGAAACTCCCGGGCCACCGCTCGGGTGCCCCGGGCATCTCGCGCTCAAGCTCGTCACGACGCCGGGGGCCGCCGAGGTAGGTGTGCACCTCTGGCGACGCCAGCAGCTCGATGAACGCCGCACGGTCCCGGGCCTCGGACTCACGGAGCACGAGCCTCTCGGTCCGGATCGGCTCAGGCGGCCAGGCGACGGGTCCGAGCTCAGTCATGTCGGCCAGCTAATCAGCCGATTTGGCAGCCATCAAGACTCGCGGACCGATCAGCCCACCGGCCCGGGCCCACTCTCACCTACGGGGCCGGGCCCTACATGCCACGCCTGCTGGGAACGGGATGCCTCCCGTTCTCGTGAACAATCGACTTCGGCTGCGCGGTGACGTCGGCCGTCAGTCGGGAGCACCAGTCCGCGGTGACCCGCCAGGTGTCTTCCGCCCCCGTCGTGGTAGCCGTTGTCTACGGAGCTCCAACCGGTGAACAGCGGGAGCGCGCACAGTCGGGCCTCGCGGGGCAGCGGTCGGCGGCCTGTCCAGCAATGGTGTTTCACCACCGCAGCCGGCCGTTGACGCCGGGACCGTTGAAAATTGCCAAGCGTTGCGGTGGAATAGTCGAAATGTTTCACCATCGATCCTCGCGGATGAAGGGTGGCGCCATGTCAGTCCGCCCACCCCGTCTTCTCGGCGTGGCGGCGACCGGCACCGTGCCGGCCGTCGCCTCCCTGGCCGGGATGTCCGGCGCCGCGCCCGCCGAGCCGGCCTCCATCGCGGTCATCGATCCGAGCACCGTCCGGTGCGCATGTGGCCCGTATTGACCTACGTCAGAATCATCCGCCAACCCGCAACAGTTGTCGTTGTTGTTCCACACCCCCATGGAGGCAGCGCATGTCAACTCATCGACACGAGGTCGGTCGTCGCACCCTGTTCAAGGCAGGTCTGGGTACTGGGATCGCGGCGATCGTCGGCACCGAACTGTTCGTGGCGGCACCAGCGGGTGCCGCGCCCAGCGCCATGTTCCCCTGGATCATCGATTGCGACACATGGGGTGCGCGTCCGCCAAGGGGAGCGATTCAGATCACCGGCAACACCACCAACAAGATCATCCTGCATCACATGGCGTTCCCGAACGTCACGGACTACTCGCGCGACCACGCGATGCAACTGGCGCGGGACTGCCAGAACCTGCACATGGACGGCAACGGCTGGGTGGACACCGGACAGCACTTCACGGTCAGCCGTGGCGGCTACGTGCTGGAGGGCCGCCACCGCAGCCTGCAGACGCTCGACGCGGGTGGACACCAGGTCAGCGCCGCGCACTGCCCGGGCGAGAACGGAAACGCGATCGGGATCGAGAACGAGGGCACGTACATCACCGAGACACCGCCGGACGCACTGCTCGACGCGCTGGTGGGGTTGTGCGTCGCGGTGTGCCAGCAGTTCCGGCTGCAGCCATGGGACATCTTCGGCCACTGGGACTTCTACCCCACCCAGTGCCCGGGCATCGCCTTCTACCGGTTGTTCCCGATGGTGCGCTCGCGTGTCGCGGCAGCACTTGGTACACAACATTCCGACATCCCCGCACGCCGGTGGCCCGACATCTGGCGCTTCGTCGACGGCCCGGTTGTGCAGGTCGCGCAGTACCTGCTCGCGGATCGTGGGTACCCGCTGATCCCGAACGGCGACTTCGGCTACGACATGAACGCCGTCGTGGCCGACTTCCAAGCCAACCACGGGATTCCGGTCGACCCGGACGCGACCTTCGACGCGGCCACCTGGGAAGCGCTTGTGCCGACCCTCGAAAAGGACGCCAGCGGTCTTCCCGTCAACGCACTGCAGTTCCTGCTCGGCCGCAAGGGGTACGACGACGTCACGGTGAGCGGCGAATTCGACCACAACACCATGAAGGCGGTCCAGGACATGCAACGCCTCCACGGCCTGGTACCCAACGGGAAGGTCAACGTGGACACGTGGTGCGCGATTGTCGGCGGCTCAGTTCGTTCGGCCTTCCGGTACTGAACGCCGCCTGCTGGCTGGTTTTCACGACGATCCGGACCCGACCGACGTGGGCGCTGGAGCGCTGACACGGCGGTCGGCCGGACGTCGTGATGACCGACCCCTCAACAGCACTGCTGGCCGCGATGCGAGCCCTCGACAGCCTCAGGCCGCCTCTCAGCAGTGGCCGGCATCGATCATCTAGACCGCGCCGGACAGGTACTCCCTACGTCGCTGCGGTTCGAACTTTTCGATCGCGTACCGCAGCATGACCCGTGGCATGACCCGGTAACACCCGGCCAGGAACTCCTCCTCCGCCGCTCTGTCGCGGTTGCCCACCTCGCGCAGCATCCAGCCCACCGCCTTGTGGACGAGGTCGTGTGGGTCGCGCAGGAGTCGTTCACTGAGCCGGAAGGTCCATTGGAAGCTGCCGGCCTTGATGAAGGCGAATGTTGCCATGATGGCGGTCCGCCGATCCCACACCAGGCTCGACCCGGCCAACCGATCCAGGACGCTCCGGTCCTTGTCGATCAGCCACGGGCCGACGATGTACGGCGCGGATGAATCCACCAGGTCCCAGTTGTTGATGTGGCCGGTGTTGGACAGGACAATGCTGAAGATCCTGCCCCGTTCCGCCTCGTCCCCCTTGGTGAACTTTCGCACCAGGATGAAGAGCGACGTCAGCCTCTCCTCGTGCACGCCGCTCTTCAGCAGCGTCACCGTTTCGGCCAGGGACAGGTCGCGCCAGTACCGGCCGGCCACCCTGCGCTGCTCCGGCACGGAGACGCCGATGGCCCGGTCGCCCTCGCCGTACCCGCCAGGAGTCATCTGCAGAAACCGGCTCACTCCCTCCGCCCGGCGCGGGTCGGCGAGGCTTGCGAGTTCGTGGCGGACATCCGCGGTCGTGGCCATTACCGTGCAACCTACCGCGACCGCCGGTGTCTACTGTGCTGCGTCTACCTACCAGAGCCGAGATCAACTTTGCCGGAGGCACTACGCCCAGGGCGGAAGGTATCGACCCAGGTAATCGCGAGCACGGAGGATCGGGTCATGCCAATACTGGTTCGGCATGCGGTGGTGGTGCTTCTCGCAGAACTCGGCGAGGCCCTCTATGATCTTGACACGCTCCAGCGGGTGGCCTTCGAAGTCTGTGTTTACCACCAGCAGTTGCGGCTCGGGATTCCAGCCCGAGTGGTCGAACGCCCAACCACCCCAGGCCGCGTAGGTGTGGAAGACCTGCCGCTCGCCCGCCAGGCGCACCCCGGCTATCTCGATCGACCGGGCCGGGTAGGAATCCCGGCACACCCAGGCGAGGATGTGACACGCTCCGGAGGCAAAGAAGGCCTGGTCCGTCCGTTCCCATGCGACGCGCTGGTCTGATCGCTCGATCGCCGTCCGACGAAACGCTCCCGCTGCTTCGGCTGCCACAAGCCGGACGCTAGTGCATGCCCCCGATGCATCCGCTCCTGGCGCCGGCCGGGCATCACCGCCGCGGATCCTCAATGGCTGCCGATCATCGCGGCTGGGCCGTCAGTGGGTCCGTCTCCGCCGGCGCCACGTGAGGACGCTGGTTGGCCTTGTGGGCGGCGTAGGACTGGTGCGCCCGCCGGGTGCTGTCGAGCTCGCTGACCTGGCTGACCGGTACGTCCCACCAGGACTCGCTGTCCGGGGCGTGGACCGTGGGGTCGGTCTCGACGTGGATGACGACGGGTCCGTCGGCCGCGGGGGCGGCCTTGGCGTCCTTGATCGCCTGTTCGAGTTCGTCCGGGGTGCGCACCTCCATGACTGTGGCGCCGAGGCTGCGGGCGTTGGCGGCGAGGTCGATCGGCAGCTTGCCGCCGTCGAGTCGCGCGGTGGCGTCGTTGCGGTAGCGGTACTTCGTGCCGAACCGCTGCGAGCCGAGCGATTCCGACAGCGAGCCGATGGAGTGGAAGCCGTGGTTCTGGACCAGGACGACGATGACCTTCACCCGTTCCTGCACCGCGGTGACCAGCTCGGTAGGCATCATCAGGTACGAGCCGTCGCCCACCATGATGAACACGTCCCGGCCGGGGTCGGCCATCCGTACCCCGATGCCGCCGGGGATCTCGTAGCCCATGCAGGAGTAGCCGTACTCGACGTGGTACGCCCTGCGGTCCCGGACCCGCCACAGTTTGTGCAGGTCACCCGGCATGGAGCCGGCGGCGCAGACCACCACGTCCCGGGGGTCGGACAGCTCGTTCACCCGGCCCAGCACCATTCCCTGGGTGAGCACGCCCTCGGCGAGCGTGTCCACGACCTCCGGGCCGGGGTGGTAGGTCGCCTCGACCCGTTCGTCCCAGTCTCGCCACAGCCTCGCCTGCCGCTGCCGGTATTCGGGGGTCACCGCGTACCCGTCGAGGGCCGTGCCGAGCGCGGTCAGCGCCTCCCGGGCGTCGGCGACGACCGACAGTCCGGCGTGCTTGCCGGCGTCGAAGCGGGCCACGTTGATGTTGACGAAGCGGACGCCCGGATCCTGGAAGGCGGTACGCGAGGCGGTGGTGAAGTCGCTGTAGCGGGTGCCGATCCCGATGACCACGTCCGCCTCGCGGGCGAGCGCGTTGGCGGCGGTGGTGCCCGTCGAGCCGACCGCGCCCATCGCCTGCGGGTGGGCGTGCGGCAGCGAGCCCTTGCCCGCCTGGCTCTCGCCGACCGGAATGCCGGTCGCCTCGCAGAGGGCGCGCAGCGCCGCCTCGGCAGCGGAATAGTGCACCCCGCCGCCGGCGACGATGAACGGCCGGCGGGCCGAGCGGATGATCGCGGCGGCGTCGGCGATGTCGATCGACTCGGCCGGCGGCCGGGCCACCCGCCAGACCCGCTCGGCGAACAGCTCCACCGGCCAGTCGTACGCCTCCGCCTGCACGTCCTGCGGCAGTGCGATCGTCGCCGCCCCGGTCTCCACCGGGTCGGTCAGCACCCGCATGGCACCGAGCAGCGCCGAGGGCAGCTGCTCCGGCCGGTTGACCCGGTCGAAGAAGCGCGACAGCGGACGGAAGGCGTCGTTGACGGTGAGGTCGGCGGCGTACGGCACCTCGAGTTCCTGGAGCACCGGCTCGGCCACCCGGGTGGCGAAGGTGTCCGAGGGCAGCAACAGCACCGGGAGGCGGTTGACGGTGGCCAGCGCGGCACCGGTGAGCATGTTGGTCGAGCCGGGGCCGATCGACGCGGTGCAGGCCCACGTCTGGAGGCGGTCCCTCTGCCGGGCGTAGGCGACCGCCAGGTGAACCATCGCCTGCTCGTTGCGGGCCAGCACGTACGGCAGGTGTTCGACGCCGCCGGCGAGTTCGTTCTGCAGCAGGGCCTGGCCCAGGCCCGCGACGTTGCCGTGGCCGAAGATGCCGAGGCAGCCGGCGAACAGCTTCTGGCGCTCTCCGTCGCGCTCGCTCCACTGGTGGGCGAGGAAGCGCACGACGGCCTGGCCGACGGTCAGGCGAATGGTGGTGGCGTTCGCGGTCATCGAGGCTCTCCCATCGGCAGTCTCGGGTCCACGGCCTGCCCGGCCCATGACCGGCGTACCCACCCGTGGGCCGGGTCGTCACAGATCAGCCAGGCTCGGGTGGGGCCGGGGCCGGCCATCACGTTGAGGTAGTAGAGGTCGTAGCCGGGCGGGGCCATCGCCGGGCCGTGCCAGCCGTGCGGAACGAGGACCACGTCGCCCGAGCGGACCTCGGCGAGGACGTCGATCGGGCGCTGCGGCGTGCCGTAGACGCGGTGGTAGGCGACCGGGTCGGCTCCCTCGACCGGCGTGCCGCCCTCGGCCCCGACCTCGAAGTAGTAGATCTCCTCGAGTTCGGTCTCCACCCCGTCGCGTTCCTCGTCGTGCTTGTGGGGCGGATAGGAGCTCCAGTTGCCCGCCGGCGTGATGACCTCGCACGCGATGATCGAATCGGCGTCCAGCACCTGCGGGGTGCCGAAGTTACGCACCTCGCGCGAGGCTGTGCCGGCGCCGCGGAGTTCGACCGGCACGTCGGTGGCGACCAGGTGGCGCACCGGCAGCGGGGCGGACCGCTTCGTCGCCTTGGCACCGGCCAGCGCGACCACGACCTCTGCGCCACCGGGGTTGCGCACCGTGAGGCGCGCCTCCCGTGGCACGTAGCAGACGTCGGTCGGACCGGCGAAGACGCTCGCCCGGCCGGTGAGCCGGACCTCGTGCCGTACGCCCGTGTGGTCGACCACCTCGACGTCCGAGCCACCGCGCAGCGGGACGACGATCATCTCGCTGTCCTCGGTGGCGAGGTCCACCCGGCCCGCCGGGGCCAGCGTGGCCACCCGCAGGCTGGTGTGCTCCCACCCGTGCAGGTCGTCCGTGATCGCCACCTGGTAGTCGTGTCCGCCGGCCGTGCCGTGCGGATGCCACCAGCGGCCGGTTCCGGTCATGGCCGCCGCCGGTGGACGAGGGCGGCCGCGGTGTCGACGGCCGCTGCCACGTCGTCGTCGGGTGGGAACAGCAGCGCGCGCCCGACGACCAGCCCCCGTACGGCGGGCAGGTCCAGCGCCGCGTCCCACGCGGCGTACGTCTCGTCGGGGTGGCCACTCGGATCACCGCCGAGCAGGAGGGTCGGTAGGGTGGTGGCGTCCATGACCCGGGCCAGGTCATCGACGACCGGCAGCTTCAGCCAGGTGTGCTGGCTGGTCGCCCCGAGCCCTGAGCCGATGTGGATCGACGCGATGACCGATTCGGGGTCCAGCAGGTTGCGGACCCGGCCGTCGACGCGAACCGAGAGGAAGGGCTCCACCATCGCCATCAGGCCGCGTCCGGCCAGCTGGGTGACCGCGTGCCCGCTCGCCTCCAGCGTTGCCACGGTCGCCGGATCGTCGAGGCAGATCCGGGTGAGCATCTTGCCCCCGTCGAGACCGCGGGCGGCGATCTCCGTGATGTTGTAGGCGGTGAAGCGGTCGTCGAACTCGAAGACCGAGCCCTGCAGCCCGCCCCGGTTCATCGAACCGATGGCGATCTTGTCGTCGAGCACGCCGAGCAGCAGCAGATCGTCGAGGATGTCGGGGGTGCCGAGCACACCGTCGACACCGGGGCGCGACAGCGCGGCGGCGAGACGTTCCAGCAGCTCGCTGCGGGACGCCATGGCCTGGCGGTTGTCCCCGACGCCGAGGGCACCACGGGCGGGATGGTCCGCGGCCACGATCAGCAATCGGCCGTCACGGCCTACCAGCTCGCGGCGCTTGCGGGCGGCCCACCCGGCGGCGATCCGCTGCGGTTCGCGCACCCGGACCTCGGTCAGATCCCGAATACCCAGTCGGTTCGAAGTCGTGGTCATCGAGACACCTCCTCTTCCCGCGCGCCGAGGAGGACCTCGACCTCGGCTGTGGTCGGCATGGCACTGGAGCATTCGAGGTGGCCCGCGACGATGGCCCCCGCCGCGTTGGCGAACGACACGACGCGGTGCAGATCCCAGCCGCTGAGCAGCCCATGGACGAGGGCACCGCCGAACGCGTCGCCGGCACCGAGCCCGTTGACGACCGCCACGGGAACCGGCGGCACCTCGACGCGCTCTGCGGCGGTCGCGGCGAGGACACCCTTGGGCCCCTGCTTGACGATGGCCAACTCGATTCCCAAGCCGAGCAGGGCGTCGGCCGCGCGGTGCGGCTCGGTCTCACCGACCGCGATCGCGCACTCCTCGCGGTTGCCCACCGCGACCGTGACGTGCCGCAGGGCCTCGCCCACCTGGGCGGTGGCCTCGGCGGGGCTCGACCAGAACATCGGCCGGTAGTCGAGGTCGAGGACGGTGTGCGTGCGGCGCCCGCGGGCCCGCCAGGCGACGAAGTGCGCCGAGCGGGACGGCTCCTGCGACAGGCCGGTGACCGTGCTCCAGTAGACGGCGGCGTCGCGGATCGCGTCGACCGGGATCTCGTCCGGTTCGATCAGCAGGTCGGGGGCGACCGGATAGCGGTAGAAGTACAGCGGGAAGTCATCCGGGGGGAAGATCTCGCAGAACGTCACCGGCGTCGGCGGGCCGTCGACCTCGCACACAAACGCGTCGTCCACGTTGAACTCGCGCAGCGCGCGGTGGATGTACCGGCCGAACGGGTCGCGGCCGGTGCGCGTGACCAGGGCGGTACGACGCCCGTGCCGGGCCGCGGCCACCGCCACGTTGGTCGCGCTGCCACCGAGGAACTTCTCGAAACGCTTGACGTCCTCAAGCCCCACGCCGTGGTCGAGCGGATAGATGTCCACCCCGGTCCGGCCCATCGCCACCAGGTCGTACGCCGCCGCACCACGGTCACCTGCCGGCATCGGTCCGCCCTTCCGTCACCACAGATCCGGCAGCGGGCACCGCGCCGGCCACGGCACCCAGGTGCGCCATGCTCGTCCGCACATCCGCCACCGGGTCACCCGCCGCACCCGCAACCGGGGACCCCGACAGGATGGTGTCCTGCTCGAGGACGTACCAGCCGGCGTAGCCGTTGCCCTCCAGCGCGGCCACGATGGCCTGAATGTCGACGTCGCCCCGGCCGAGCGGGACGTACATGCCGCCGGCCACCGCCTCGGTGTAGGTCGCCTCCCCGGATTGCACGCGGCGGGCCCAGTCGAGCCGGACGTCCTTCAGGTGCGTGTGGGCGATCCGCCCCGGGTGCCGCTGCGAGATCGCGACCGGGTCGCCGCCGCCGATGAGCAGGTGCCCGGTGTCGAGGCACAGCCCGATGCGGCTGTCGGCGAGGACGCGTTGCGTCTCCTGGCCGCTCTCGACCATCGTGCCGACGTGTGGGTGCAGCGTGGCCACGAGTCCGCTGGCGGTGGCGACATCGGTGATCCGGTCGAGGTTGCGCAGCAGGAGGGCCCATCCGGATCGGTCCAGGACGGGTCGGTCGTCGTAGCCGACGCGGCCGGTGGCGGCGGCGATGACGATCGTGGACGCCCGGGCCGCGACGAGGCCGGCGACAGCGCGTTCGACCTCCGGGAGCGGGTCGTGGCTCGGATCGTGCAGTACGACGGGTACGAACTGGCCCACCGCCGCCAGCCCGTACTCGGCGAGGACTGCCGCCTTCGCCCGCGGATCGTCGGGCAGGAACCCGTCGGGGCCAAACTCGGTGGCAGCCAGGCCGAGCTCACGCATCTGGCGCAACACGACCTCTGGTGCGAGCTGGTAGCCCCAGCCGGGAACCTCGCACACGCCCCATGAGATGGGAGCGCCGGCGATGCGTTTCGCCACCGGCGCGGCGTCACCGGCCGATGAGGTGGCTTCGGTGCCCACAGTCGTCATGGCCTCAGTTCCCCTTGATCTCGGCGAGGGCGACGGGCCGGCGCTCGGCCCGGGACAGTTCGCACGCCTCGGCGACCCGGAACGCCTCGAGCGCGTCCTGAACCGTGCACGGTGAGGCGCGAACGCCGCGGGCGACCTCCGCGAAGGCGGTGAGCTCGGCCTGGTACGCCGGCAGGAAGCGCTCCAGGAAAGACCAGTTGCGGGGCCCTCGGGGGAAGTCGACCTCAGCCTCTGCGGAGTCCATCGCCAGTGAATGGTCCAACCCGACCGCGATCGTCCCCTTCTCGCCGAAGACCTCCATCCGCACGTCGTGGCCACCGCCGTTGTACCGGGTCGAGGAGACCAGCACGACGGTGTCGTCGTCCATGGTCAGCAGCGCGCCGCCGGTGTCGACGTCGCCGGCTGCCGAGAAGAAGTCGGCGCCCTTGTTGCCGCCCGTCGCGTAGACGGTGGCCACCTCCCGCCCGGTGACGAAACGCAGGATGTCGAAGTCGTGGACGTTGCAGTCGCGGAAGATCCCCCCGGAGGTCGGAATGTAGGACTCGTGTGGCGGCGATTGATCATGGGTGTTGGCGCGGATGGTGTGGATGAACCCGAGTTCACCGTCCTGTACCGCCTGCCGGGCGCGCTGATAGCCGGAGTCGAAGCGCCGCTGGAAGCCGACATGCACCGGCACCTCGCTGGCCGCGACGAAGTGGGCGAGGTCGATCGTCTCCTCGAGGGTCGCCGCCACCGGCTTCTCGCAGAACGTGGGCACGCCCGCGGCGATGCCCAGGCGCAGCAGGGAGGCGTGGCCGGGGGTCGCCGCCGCGATCACGAAGCCGTCGATGCCCGAGGCGAGCAGCGTCTCGACGTCCGGGGCGGCGCTCGCCCGTACCTCGTCGGCGACGGCCCGGGTGGCCTCGATGTTGGCGTCCATGATCACGAGGTCGTCGACGAAGTCGAGGCCAGCAAGTGTTCTGGCGTGAAAGGCGCCGATCCGTCCGACACCCGCGAGCCCGATGCGCATCCGTATCCCATCCAGTTCGTGGTGGTATGCCCCGCCCGCTAGGCGGGCCTGCAGGGCCGCCGACGTTGCAGGAGAGCCTGCCCGCAGGCAAAAGTTCTGTCAAGAGTTTGTTCTGACATAGTTACGTGCTGCCTTACTATCAAGGCAGGTGTAGAGTTCGGCCGTGGCAATTCAAGTTGGCGTGACGATCGACCGCTCCTCCCCCGTGCCCCTCTACCACCAGCTCGCGGAGCAGCTCAGCAACGCCATTGCCACGGGCCAGCTGCGACCCGGCGACCCCTTCGAGAACGAGATCGCGCTCGCGGAACGCCTCAACCTGTCCCGGCCGACCGTGCGGCGCGCCATCCTGGAGCTGGTCAACCGCGGCTTCCTCGTGCGACGGCGGGGGCTGGGCACCACGGTCGCGAACCGCAAGGTGCACCGACGCGCCGAACTCACCAGCCTCTACGACGACCTCGAGCGCGGCGGTGTCCAGCCCGAGACCACCCTCCTGCGGCACGAGCTGACGCGGGACGAGCACATAGCCGGCATGCTCGACCTGCCCGCCGAGACCGAACTCCTCGCGATCGTCCGGCTGCGGCTGGCCGGCGGTCGGCCG
Source organism: Micromonospora sp. SL4-19 (assembly GCF_047921475.1). Taxonomy (NCBI): domain Bacteria; kingdom Bacillati; phylum Actinomycetota; class Actinomycetes; order Micromonosporales; family Micromonosporaceae; genus Micromonospora; species Micromonospora sp. SL4-19. Next base: position 80,190 of record NZ_JBLROB010000025.1, on the reverse strand, counting down.
CTGGCCATCCTCCGCAACTGGCTGCCACCGCCGTACACCGACATCGGCAAGGACGAGCTCGAAGAGACGGGCCTGTACGCCGTGCTACGTAAGCGCGGCGTACGTCCCGTCGTCGCACACCAGTCGATAGGTGCCCGCATGCCGGACGCAGCGGAGCGTCGCCACCTCCAACTGCGGCCCGCCGAACCCGTCCTCACCATGACGCGCAGCGCGTTCGACGCGGTCGGCGCACCGGTCGAGTACGGCGACCACTGCTACCGAGCGCAGGATTACAGCATCGACGTCATGATCGACCAGCGCTGACCAGGGCTTCACCCCGTGCCCGTCGACCGCTTCCTCATCGCCGAACTGCAGGCTCAGACCATCGCACCGGACGGGGACGGCCCACGACCGACGCCCGTTGCTGTTTGGTTTCAGGCCGTCGCCTGCAGGTCCGCAGGGCCGGGCACTTCACTCGCGTGCGCCGCGACCACCCGCCACCCGTGCGTTCGGTCCATGACCCAGGTGCGCGTGTAACGCATCCGGCTGTGGAATGCCTCGCCTTCAAACGAGCCGGACAGCACACCCAGGAACCACGTCACTCCCGTGTCACCAGCGACCAGCACCGCCAAGTCCTCCTCGTCGACCCGATTGAGCGACTGCCGGCCCGATCGGTGTAGATCCAGATCATCGGCCTTGGTGTAGGTACCGCCGGTGACGCCAAGGGTGAAAATCAATCGATCGTCGAGCAGACGGTCCAGCGCCTCCACGTCACCGCGGAGCTGCGCCACCTGGAGACGACGCTCGGCAGCGCGGAGGTCGTCAACGGGATCTGACATACCGTCACTCTTTCTTCCACAGCCGCCGCTAATTGAGGCTTCCGTTAATGCGGCTGTCATGCGGGGCCTCCCAGATGATCGTAACGGCATCATCACCGACTGCATCCACGACAGCGGCGCGGACGAGGCACCCGTCCGACGCTCTCATCAAGAGCCACGCCGGCAAGGGCTCGCGGCAGGGCCACTGCTCGCCACATACGCCCCGTGACGTTCCGTTACCAGCGAACCCGGCATCGACCGTGTGGCGCATCCGCTTCTGCGAGAGGAGTGCATCCCACCTCGAGGCGCTGCCGCTGTTCCGGGTACCCCTGGGGGTCACTCTTCAGCGTCTCAGGGACGGACGGGCCGACTGTGCCGAGCGGTATGCGCGTGCGACCGTGGACGAAGTGGCGGCCAACTGCGGACGGGACGGCAACCAGACGGTCTGAATGCCGAGCTGCTCGTTCATCGCAGCGAGCTGGTACTCGTGGCGAAGGTCCGCGGCCGTACGTAGGCCACGGACGATGACCGTGGCGCCGCGGCGCAGGCAGTAGGCGGTGGTCAGGCCGGTCCAGGTGTCCACCTCGACATTGCCCCAGGCTGCCGGCATGGCGTCGCGCACGCGTACGGCCCTGGTCGTGGCCTCGGCGGTTGGTCGCTTGTCGGCGTTCACCGCCAGCAACACGATGATCTGGTCGAACATCACCCGGGCACGGGCCACCAGGTCGCGGTGCCCCGGGGTGAACGGATCGAACGTACCGGGATAGACAGCCAACGAACCGTGCACCGGCACCACTCCACGATCCGACGTAGCCGTCACCGCGACTCCAACCACATGGCCACGATCATCCCAGCCGTACACCTGCGGACCCGACTCTGGGCCTTGTCGTCACTGCCGACCATCCTGATCTGCCGCTGATGGTGCCCGGCCAACATGCCGGGGACCAGGCAGTCGGGTCCGACGCCGATCAGATCTCCCTCGGTCTTGCGCCTGTCTGCAGGGCGTCGAGGTCCCGTTCGGCGAATTGCCGATGGTGCCACTCCTCGTTCAGGACAATCAGCAGGCATTCGCGTACCGGGAAGCTTTCCGGCGGCGGCCAGCCAGTCCCCTCGACCGGTTCGGTGCGGCTGGCCAGCGACTCGTCGGTCAGGCCGTGGACAACCGTGCGTACGGTCGCCATCCGGTCGCGGCGCAGCGCCAGGACCTCGTCGAGCGAGGGACGGACGCCGCGATCCCGCGGGATCCCCGGGGTGTCAGGCATCTCGTCCCATGGCAGGTCGAGCGGATCCCACGGCGAGGGGTCGCCGAGGATCACCCGCCGCACCCACGCGTCGGTGGCGAACACCAGGTGGCGCAGGGTCTCGATAAACGACCACTCGCCGTCCACCGACTCGTGCAGCAGCCCGGGGTCCAGCCTGCGAGCCCGCTCGATGGTGCCGTCCCAGAGCTGCTCGACGATGCCCCACGCTTCCCGGAAGCCATCGGGGCCGGTGGGACGCATTCTGGCTCGCACGGGGTCACGCCGGTCGAGCTCAGCATTGACCAGAGGCGCAACGTCGACTCCGTTGACGACAAGGTTCTGGATCTCACCGTCGATCCGGACGTCGACAAGCTCGACGCCGCGCATCACCACCCCGCTCAGGTCGACGCCGCGGAACCGGGCGCGGGAAAGGTCAACGGCACGAAAATCGGCACCAGTCAGGCCGACACGCGTGAAACGTGAGCCGCTCAGGTCGTCCCCCGTGAAGTCCGCCATGGCCGGACTTTAGCCGCAACCGGCGGGGGTTGCCGCCGTCGCGAGCGTGGCCCAGGCGCGTTTCACTCTCCACGCCTTCCCGGTGACATCCGGGCGCGGGCCGCGCCCGTCTTGCCGACCGCGGCCGCGAGAGGTGCCGCCAGAAGGTCGTCGTCGCTCGTCGTCAACCGGTACTCCTCACCTCACGGTGCCTGCACCCATCACATGCATTCCGACGTGCGCCTGCCCGTTGCCGCAGATGCGCCTCTCCTCAGTAGATCGGGCGTTACCCACGGTAGGCGGTGAGGGGCACACGACGCAGGTGGGTAACCGGCTTGCGCCTGTGCCGCGTCGTGGCCCATAGTCATTTCATGATCTCCTATCGGAAGGGCGGCGACGCCCCGGCGCGATGAGCGCCCCCGCGCGGCGCAACGACGCCGCGAAACCTCCACAGGCCGTTCGCAGCGGCGACCCTCGCGACGTGTGGCAGCAGGCCATCCGGATCCGCCAGGAATGGCTCGACCACGCGCTGTCCACACAGCCGGCTGACAAGTCGACCGCCGAACGCTGCCTGACCGCCATTTACGCCAGGGCATCGCGGCCGCGACCCCGGTTCGAATGGGTCGACTCGCCAGACAAAGCACGCCCCCTGATTTCCGGATGGCCCACCCTCGATCAACTTTACGAGTGCATCCGGGACCGCCGGCGCGGGACACCACCCGTGGCAAGCGACCTCGCCATGGTCGCCTCCCAGTTACGCGGCGCGCTGAGCGCGGGCGTCACTCACACCGATCCCGAACTGTCACCGGTGCGCGCGAGCAAGACCAAAGAACCATGGCCTGAACTGGCGCCGCTGCACGCGCTCGACAGCGGCGTTCCGCTCGCTGTCGTGCTGCACCAAGGCGTACGCACGGCACTGCACCGGAGCCTCGCGCACGGGTATTACCTACCTGTGCGCGCAGCGCTGGCCAGCAGCGCTCCGGTACCCGTGTGCTGGTACGGGCAGCAGGACGCGTCATGGATCGCCTACTACGACATGCTGCATCGACTCGGCCTTGCCGGGTACGGACCGGACGAGGCCGAACACCTCAACGCCTGGGCCGGCCTGGCTCGCTCCTGCGGCTGGTGGTGGCCCGGGGAGGACGTCTGCGTCGTGGTGGACCGGCCCCAAGCAATACGAACCGAGCCGGTCTCCGGAACGGTGCACGACCAGATCCGACTGCAGCCTCACGGAGTGCGCTACCGCGACGGCTGGCAGCCACTCCTTGAAGTGTGACCTGAGTCGATAGCCGGCCGGGACATGCACCCAGCAGTCCCGGTCGGCACCCTCCCATCCGGCAGGCTTAGCCAGGGGCGGGCGAGGGTTCGCCGGCCCGCGGCGCGGGCACTATCGTTCTGGCGTGCACATCCGTTTTGACGTCCCAGCCGATCCCGCCTACCCCGGCCGCGTGGCCGCTGCGCTCAGCAGTGTTCGGCTGCGCAAGTACGGTTATATCGGCGCGGTGCTGGCGGCGGCCGGGGCGATCGGTTTCGCCGTCTCGCGGGCGTTCGCGTGGGGCGACCAGATCTCGCCGCTGTGCATGGCGATGGTCGTGGGTGGCCTGCTGTCGATGCTGTACTCGCCGTGGGTGCGGTTGCGTGCCCGGCGCCGCTCCAGTCGCTACGCTGTCGAGGGCGCCTACGACATCACCGACGACAACATCATGATGCGCAGCGGCTCGGAGTCCGGCGGCATCGCCTGGGACGGGGTCGCCCAGGTAAGGGACACCCCTGAGTTCTGGATCGTGTACGTCGGCCGGATGCCGGCGACCGTGATCCCACGCCGCTTGATGTCCGCCGATGACGCCGAGACGTTGCGAGCCTTTATGGCCGACCGTGGGCTGCTCCAGCGCCGGTGAACTCTTCTGCCGCGAGCCGCGCGCGTCGCCGAGGTCCGGTGGCTCGGCCAGATCACCTCGGCCGCGGCGATGGTGAGCTGACCGACGACCGCGCTGGTCAAGCCCACTCGGGCGACGCGGCCGTGGCCACCGGCGTCTGAGAGTGCCCGGGCACTGCGGCGGTCGTGGGGGTCCCGCCGGAGGTACCCGGCACGCTCGAGGCGGTCGAAGGATCCCAGCCCGCGGCGGACGACAAAGGCAAAGGCAAAGGCAAGAAGATCTCACTCCTTGCCACTTCTAACGTATACCGCACGGGGGGGCTTGCGGCAAGACCCGGGTCTTGCCGCAGAATCGGCGGCCGGCCGACTCGTCAGAGAGAAGGCAACCAGAGACAAGAACGTGCCCGACAAGAGGTTCGACAGAGCTGGAGGCGCCGGTGATCCGATCGGCCAGTGCGGGGCAACGGAACACGGCTGCCTAGGAGGTATCGCAATGATCGAGCAGTACGTGTTGGATCTTCAAGAGGTTGACGAGACGCAGGTCGCGGTCGTTGGCGGCAAGGCCGCGCACCTGGGCGGGCTGTCGCGGATCGAAGGCATCCGCGTACCGGCTGGGTTTTGCGTGACGACGGCCGCCTTCCGGCGGATCATGGCGGAAGCGCCATCGATCGATCGGCTCGATCAGCTGTCGCGCCTGAACCCGGATGACCGGGAGTCGATTCGCACGCTCAGCGCGGAGATCCGCCGGACCATCGAAGGGATCGCCATCCCCGACGATCTGGCGGCGGCGATCACCCGGGCTCTCACCCAGCTCGGCGAGCAAGCCGCCTACGCCGTGCGATCCAGCGCGACGGCAGAGGACATGCCGACGGCCTCCTTCGCCGGCCAGCAGGACACGTACCTCAACGTCGTGGGGCCGGCGGCGATCCTCCAGCACGTCAGCCGGTGCTGGGCGTCGCTGTTCACCGAGCGGGCCGTGACCTACCGCCTGCGGAACGGCATCGACCACCGTACGGTCCACATGGCCGTGGTCGTGCAGCAGATGCTCTTCCCGGATGTGGCCGGCATCCTGTTCACGGCCGACCCCGTCACGGGCAACCGGAAGGTCGCCACCGTGGAAGCCAGCTTCGGCCTCGGCGAGGCCCTGGTCTCCGGCCTGGTGAACCCGGACGTCTTCAAGGTGCGCGCCAGCGAGGTCGTCGCCAAGGCGGTCGCCGCCAAACAGCGTGCCGTGCACGCCCTGCCGGCTGGCGGGACGCAGGAAGTGGCGATCGACCCGCAGCGGCAGGAGCAGCCGGCACTGACGGATGCGCAGGTCGTGCGGCTCGCGCAGCTCGGCCGGCGGATCGAAGCGCACTTCGGCCACCCCCAGGACATCGAATGGTGCCTGGTCGACGATGACTTTCAGATCGTGCAGAGCCGACCAATCACCACGCTGTTCCCCATCCCCGAGACCGGCGACCGGGAGAACCACGTCTACCTCTCCGTCGGTCACCAGCAGATGATGACCGACCCCATGAAGCCCCTGGGGCTCTCCTTCTGGCAGATGACGACCCCCGCGCCCATGGCCGAGGCCGGCGGCCGCCTGTTCGTCGACGTCACCCAAAGGCTGGCCTCGCCGACGAGCCGCGCCGGCCTCCTTGAGATGGTGGGGAAATCAGATCCACTGACCGGGGACGCGCTGCAGACCATCCTCGAGCGCGACGGCTTCATCCGGCCGCTCCCCGACGAGGGTCCCCCCGGGCCACTGTTCGGCGGCGCGCCAGTCCCGATCGAGACCGATCCGGCCATCGTCACCGAGCTGATCGGGCGCAGCGAGGCATCCATCGCCGCCTCGGAACGCGACATCCGCACGAAGTCCGGAGAGGCGCTGCTCGACTTCATCCGGGCCGACATCCAGGAGCTGAGGCGGATCTTGTTCGATCCGCAGAGCCATCAGGTGTTCATGTCGGCGATGGAGGCCACGTGGTGGCTCAACGAGCAGCTGGAGGAGTGGCTGGGCGAGAAGAACGCGGCGGACACGCTCACGCAGTCCGTGCCCCACAACGTCACGTCGGAGATGGGGCTGGCGCTCCTGGGCGTCGCTGACGTGATCCGCCCACATCCGGACGTGGTGGCGGTTCTGCAGCACGTCGAGGACGAGGGTTTCCTGGACGAGCTGCCCAAGCTCACGGGCGGGCGGGAATCGCGAGACGCCATCGGGACCTGGCTCGACAAGTACGGCATGCGCTGCGTCGGCGAGATCGACATCACCCGGCCGCGTTGGAGTGAACGCCCCTCCACGCTCGTGCCCATGATCCTCGGCAACATCAAGAACTTCGAGCCGGGAGCCGGCGAGCGGCGTTTCGAGCAAGGCCGGCAGGAGGCCTGGAAGAAGGAGCAGGAGCTGCTGGAGCGCTTGCGGGCCCTGCCGGACGGGGAGCGCAAGGCCGAAGAGACGAAGCGGATGATCGACCGGGTCCGGACCTTCATCGGGTACCGGGAGTATCCGAAGTACGGCATGGTCAGCCGCTACTTCGTGTACAAGCAGGCCTTGGTGGAAGAAGCCGAGCGCCTCGTGCAGGCCCACGTACTTCGTGAGAAGGAAGACATCTTCTACCTCACGTTCGAGGAGCTCCACGACGTCGTGCGCACGAACCGTGTGGATGACCAGCTCATCGGCCGGCGCAAGGACGCGTTCAGGTCGTATCAAGCGCTCACGCCGCCCCGGGTGCTCACGTCGGATGGCGAGGCCATCGCCGGGACGTACCGACGCGACGATACGCCGACCGGCGCGCTGGTCGGCCTACCGGTCTCCGCCGGGATCGTCGAAGGGCGGGCCCGCGTCATCCTCGACATGGCACGGGCCGATCTCGAACCGGGCGACATCCTCGTCACGGCCCACACGGACCCCAGCTGGACGCCCCTCTTTGTCGCCGTCGCAGGCTTGGTGACGGAGGTCGGAGGCTTGATGACTCACGGCGCAGTGATCGCACGGGAGTACGGCTTGCCGGCCGTCGTCGGGGTGGTGGATGCCACCCGACTGATCCCCGATGGGCAGCGGATCCGCGTGCACGGCACCGACGGGTACGTCGAGATTCTGCCTTGACTGAACCACTCACCGAAAGGCCGAGATCCGTGCGTTCGGAGGTTGGGGTGGAACCGACGGAGGCGGGCCGCCGTTGGCCTGGTTGAGCCCGGTTCAGCGGCCGCGGCTCTGCCAGGGGTCGTGGGAGATGACGTGGCTGTCCATTATTGGTGCCATGACATCGGTAGGCGGCCAGCGGACGAGGCATGCGGACGGTCGGGCGCACAGTCCTGTCGAGCAACGACTGATTGAGTCCGTCGCCCGCGGCGAGGTGCTCGATCTGGCCGGTGACGGGCCAGTCGACGAGGCAGCGATGCGGTCCTGGGGCGATGAGCGGACGGTCTCGGCTTCGGTCAGCGACTGCTTACTGCCCAGCGGCTTGAATCTCCGCAATGCCCAACTGTTGGCGCTTGCCTTGACCGGGTGCGGCATTGAGCACGCAGCAGATTCGGACGACGTTGCCAGTCGACGCCACACGCTTTGCCGCTGATGATCTGATGGCGGCGCTGCGTACACAGGGTGCGCAAACCGCGGCCGTCATCAGGGGTAACGAACTCACGACGGTAGGAGTCCCTGGTCCACGATGGGAAGGTTCGCAACCGCCACCGCTGGAACGGGTCCTGTTCCACCTCCTGCAGGAATATGCACGCCATCTCGGGCACCTCGACGTCGTCGCCGAACTCGCTGGCGGTCCGGTCGGCGAATAGCAGTGCACCGACCCGCGGAGCGATGCCTGTCCGGCGGCGCCGTCCGATCGTCCGCGGTCGGCGCGCTGAGGCCCCGCCAGTCGATCGAGCGGACGTCGTCGCCGATCATGTCGAAGAGCGGATGCTGAACTCACCGATTGTGGCGAGGGGCCCGGGCGGCTATCCGAAGCGGTCAGCCAGCTTCGTCAGCCTGGTGACGTACGCCGGCCAGTCATAGTCGTGAGGGATGTTGGTGTTCTCCCGCCGCAGGCCGATCGCCGTGTCGTGCTGCTCGCGCATGATGTCGGCGTGACCGGCATGACGAGCGAGGTCGCAGGTCACGTGGACGATGATCCTTTGCAGCGTCACGGCCTGTGCACCCGGCCGCCACCACGACACCCGCCCCGGCGCGTCGAGCGGTAGCTGTGCGATCGTCTGATCCGCGAACACCCCGACACGGCGATACAGGTCGATCAGCCCATTCTTCGTCTCCTCCTCCCGTGCGTACCAGTCTGCCTGCGGGTCCTCGTCATACGCCTGCATGGGGACCAGTTCCTCAGGCGTCGGGAACTCGCGCCCGAAGGTAGGCCCGAAGTAGCCGGCTTCGACATTGAGGCAGTGCTTGAGGACTCCCAGCAGGTTGTTGCCGGTCGCGGTGCGGGGCAGTCTGGCTTCGCGTTCGCTCAGCCCGTCGAGCTTCCAGATCAGGTCTTCGCGAGTCGTCTGGAGGTAGTGGTGCAGCGCAGCCTTCGCATCGCCCATGTCAGCCATGCCCGGCAGTCTTCCTTATGCGCCGAGCCATCGTGCGAGGTGTCGTCTGCAAGATCAACGCCGGCTGGGCGGTCGGCATCCTCATCTGCCGCTGGCCGTGGGCGATCATCACTGTCGGTGTTCGTCTGCACCGCGTTCGTGAGCCACGAAAGTCGCCTGGACTTCTCCAAAGCTCGGTTGCGATGCAACCCCACCGGGAGTGCGCTCCGTCGTGCGAGTGGAAGCGATGGGAAGGAGCAGCGTGAAAAAGTCCGAGGAGGACGACTTCCGGGCGTTCGTCGGTGCTCGCATGGACCGCTGGCGACGTGCGGCGTACCTGCTGTGTCATGACTGGCACGCCGCGGACGACCTGGTTTCGATCGTCGTGGGCAAGCTCTACCGGCACTGGCGCAAGGTGACCTCGGCCGACAACCCGGACGGCTACGCCCAGCGGGTGCTGACGAGGTCCTGGCTCGACGAGCGCCGCCGGCCCTGGCGGCGGGAACAGCCGGTGGAGGATCCACCGGAGACCGGCTGGACGCACCCGGACCGGGTCGACGACCGGCATCAGCTGACGGTGTTGCTGGCGCACCTGGCGCCACGGCAGCGGGCAGTCGTTGTGCTGCGCTTCTACCTCGACCACTCGGTCGAGGAAACCGCGGAACTGCTGGGCATCTCCGCGGGAACGGTCAAAAGCCAGTCGGCGCGGGGGCTGGAGACGCTGCGCACCCTGGCGTACTCATCTGGGAGCATTTCATGAATCAGCAGATCTTCGACGAGCACATCGGCACCGCACCGCCGTCGACGGTCGACGTCGACCGGATCATTCAACGCCAGCGGCGCAGACGCCTGCTGCGCCAGATGGCGGGAGGCGGCTCCGGCTTGGTGGCGACCGGCCTAGCGATCTCGGTCGGCGTCGCCCTGAGCGGTGGCGCCCGGCGTCAGCCTGGGCCGCCGGTGGCGGCTCCCGCCGTATCGGCATCCGCCGTTCCGTCGGCGTCCCCCTCCGCGCCGGCCTCGGGTCTACGGCTCGACACCAGCGATCCGAAGGCGATCCAGCAGACCCTCAGCCAGCTGCGGGTGGCACTCGAGACGGCCGTCGCCGGGGCAGCGCCCGACGTCCGATGGATCTACATGCCCGACGTCCCGGGTGAGAAGCGCCTCCCGGACGGTCACCCGGCGATGTACGCCGAGCGGGATCCGGTCGGGTGGGCCGCCCGCTCCGGTGTGGCCCGCCACGGCGATAAGGCCGGCTTGTACATGTGGATCCGGCCGGGCACCTGCAGCTCGCAGGGCGGCGCGGGCCCTGATCCGGACTCCGGCCCGCGCGTCTGCTCGAATGTGTTCGAGTGCGATCACGGCATGAAAGCCGGCACCTGCCAGGCGTCGACGACGGCCGAGGGCCTCGAGGTGGTGGAGACGACCGAGACCAGCCCGGCGAAGAACGGCAAGCAGTACCGCTTCTACCAGGTCCAGGTCAAGCTTCCGCAGGATTACTACCTGCGCCTGTTGGCGGTGAACTACTTCGGGGGCGACGGCAGCGGGGTCACCAGCGACACGCCGCTGCTGACCAGGGCCGAACTGCGGACGTCGGCGACAGCCATCGCCGCCCAGGTCGCCAACTGACACCCACCCACACGATCCCGGATGGTGTCCTTTCCTCGCAGGCTTGAGGACACCATCCGGGATCAGGTAATCCTCGTTGACCCATTGCTGGTGTTGGCGGTCGACTTGCGACGGTGACAGATATGCGACTGCGGAGACGAGCAACCACCTGCACATCCGCGACGTCTGTCAATTGGAACGTCACCCAACAGAGCGGGGAATGCATCAATGACAGTACGAAGAGTGCTGGCCGTGGTTGCCGCTGTAGCAGCCGGGGTGAGCGGGGGGTCAGTCGCGGTCGCAGCACCGGCCGAGCCGCAGTTGCGGTTCGTCGCCGCAGCCCGCTCGGTGACCGTGGAATCCTACCCGGACTACGGCGTCATGCTGGACCTGGGCACGCACCTGGTGGCCGGCAAGAATCCGTTCGAGGTGCGCCTCAAGCGCGCCTCGTATGGCGATCCCATCATGGCCGAGCGGATCGTCAACGGCTCCGCTGGCAAGGGCGTGGCACTGCCCGCTGGACTGGTGACCGACTTCGCCGGGTTCCCGGCGTTCACCCATGTGACCATCACCGGCGGGGACGGCGCGGTCGTCCTCGAACGCGATGAAAGCTTCTGCCCGAACTCCTGGTCCACGGCGCGGACCCGGCCGGACGCGCCGGACAGGTCGCCGTACCCGCAGGACTGCCCGACCAACCCGTTCACCATCGGCGCGGTGTGGGGCATCCAGGCCGGGTGGAGTGCGCCGGCGGGCCTGCCGTGGTGGCAGGCCGAGCCGGTCGACCTGGCCGCAGGCACCTACACCGCGACGGTCCGAGTGAACCAGCCGTACCTCGACCTGTTCGGCATCCCGGCCGACCAGGCGTCCGTATCCATCGAGCTCAACGTGCGCGAATACCAGGGCGATCGGCTTCGGGCCGCGACTGGCGCGAGCACCGCCCGGATCGGCGCGGCCCTGACCCCGGGCGCCCGCCCGGCGGGCAAGAACAGCATCCCGAAGAACGGGCCCAGGCCGGACCTCCGCTCGCTTCCCGCATGGGGCATCGAGATCGGCGGGTACGGCGACAGCGACGGCCGTGACTACCTGTCGTTCAGCGCTACCGTGTGGGTCGCCGGCCAGTCGCCGCTCGTGGTGGACGGCTTCCGCCGCTCCGGCGAGGACATGATGGACGCGTACCAGTACTTCTACGACGCGAAGGGCAAGCAGACCGGGTACGCGCAGGTGGGCACCATGGAGTGGGACGCCCGGGACGGCCATCACCACTGGCACTTCACCGACTTTGCCCAGTACCGGTTGCTGGACGAGCACGCCCAATTGGCGGTGCGTAGCGGCAAGGAAGCCTTCTGCCTCGCCAACACGGACGCGGTCGACTACACCCTGCCGGGCGCCAACTGGCGGCCAGGCAACACCGACCTGCACACCGCCTGCGGTGACCAGTCCTCCCTTGCCGTCCGGGAAGTGCTCGATGTCGGCTCGGGCGACACCTACGGGCAGTACCTGCCGGGCCAGTCGTTCGACATCACCGATCTGCCCAACGGCACCTACTACATCGAAGTGGCCGCCAACCCGGGCGGCCGGCTGTACGAGTCCGACACCACGAACAACACCTCGCTGCGCAAGGTGATCCTCGGCGGTGAGCCCGGTGCTCGCACCGTTGAGGTCCCACCGCACCAGGGCATCGTGGGCTGACCACGATCACCATCCCGGCGCTGGTCGTCGTGTCGCACCTCGGCGATGCGACGACCAGCGCCCAGCGGACGAACTGAGGAAGGTACGGGCAGCCCACCGTGGCGTGATTGGGCGAGGTCGGGGTGGGCCGGAAGAGGCCGTCACCACCATCGGTGCACCCTGGCCTTACTGCCGGTCACCAGGCTTGCCGGCGGAACGTCATCGGCCACGACCGCGCCGGCGGCGATCACGGCATCACGGCCAATGCTCACGCCGGGCAGGATCGTGGCACCGGCGCCTATCCACACATTCTCCGCCACGTCGATGGGCGCGCCGCTGAGCCACCCCCGTCGCTCCTCAGGATCGACCGGGTGACCGACGGTGATGAACGTGGCCTTTGGGCCGACCATGACGCGCTCGCCAAGCCGGATGCCGGCGTAGTCCAGGAACGTGCAGTTCTGATTGATGAACACGCGCTCCGCCAGGTCCAGGTGGAGGCCGTGGTCCGTGTAGAAGGGCGGATAGATCGTCACCCTCGCCGGCAGCGGCCGGCCGAGGATCTGTTCGAACAGTTCCGCCTTGCCCGCTTCGTCCGCGAAGGGCAGGACGTTCAGTCGGGAGGTGAGCTCGGTGACCCGCAGGACCCGCTCGGCCATGGCCTGGAACTCGGCGCTGTGGATGCGCATGAGACGGTCACTGGACATGCCACGATCCTTTGAGGTGTAGCCGGCAACTGGATGAGGCTCATCAGGCGCTGCTGGAGGCTGCTGTCAGCAGCCGGTCGAGTCATCTTTGCCGGGGTTGGGACCTGCGAGTATTCGTGATGTCGCCGTCGCCGCGCCGTGGCGTCGTTGCCCAGGACGGGAGCCAGACCGTCTCAGTGAGCCTTGGCAGGCTTCCGAGGTGGGTGATGATTGCGCGGAGTCCTGGGTGTGGATTTGCTCTGGGGAGGATGAGCGAGAGTGGGTATGCGAGCGCGGGATTCACGATAGGGATGCGGCGTAGGTCGTAGTTCGTCGGCCAGATGTACCGGTTGCGTTGCCCAACGAGGGTGGCCACGTCTGCGGAGTCCGCGAGGGTGTCCAGGAGTACTTCGTCGCCGAAATGTGGGCCTGCCGCGTCGATGCGTAAGTCGAAGTCGGTGGCGAGCTGATCGTAGAAATCTGCCCATTCGCTTCGGGGCGCGATACCCGGCACCCATATCCGATGCTGGCGCAGCTGCGGCGGCGTCAGTCTTCGCGCGGAGGCGAGCGGATGTCTTGGGCCGACAAGAAGTTCCAGCGGGGAGTCGAACGCGTGGATCATTTGCACGTCGCGTGGCAGCGTGGCCGGGTCGGTGACGGTACGAAACGAGGCGTCGATATCGCCTGCTTCGACGGCGGCGACCGCCACGCGTGGGTCGTTGACCCTGAGGGTCACCACGTCGAGGTTGGTTTCGGGATGCGACCGCCAGTAGTCGTGCAGAACAACGGCCTGCGCGGTTCTCAGGCCGAGAACGTCGATCCGAAGGGCCCGAGAGCCGGGCCTGACCGCGGTTATGGCGCGCTCGACACCCGTGACGATGCTCCGCGCGTGCGGGAGAAACGCCTGACCGTCGAGCGTCAGCTCAACCCCTCGGGGGGTACGGGTGAACAGGCGGACTTCCAGCTCGCGCTCCAGGGTGGCGATCCGCTTGGAGACCGCTTGCTGCGTCACGCCCAGCTCGTCGGCCCGGACGAACGATCGCAGTGCTTCGGTGTCCACGGGTTCATCGTAAGTGGGCACAACTGATCGTTGTGGCTCGCCGAGGACTCGGTTGTTTGATCGCGCTCCAGCACTGCAGATGTGAACCGAGCATCCGAACCGTCGGTTGTCGCGAGTAGCCAACCGGTCCGCTGCACGGGATGATCCAGTAACCCTGCCACCAAGGCTGTTCGTTGTGCTGACAGCTCAGCTCGATCACCCTGGAGCCGCTGCCTGCCGGCGCTTCGGCAAGAAATCCGGGTACGAGCGGTGGCAGCCGACCGGCCAAATCGCCGACGGCGGCGCCGAGCTGCAGCCCCGGGACACGGCAAGGACAGTGCGCGCTGGCATGAACGGCCAGCCGGTGATCACCGACGGGCCGTACCTGGAACTCAAGGAGGTCATCGGCGCGGTCGTCATGCTGGAGTGCGACGACATTGACGAGGCCGGTGGCGAGAACCGCGTGACCTTGTCATAGCCGCCTACCATCCGGCTATGACTCGTCGAGCAGCGGTGGCCGCCATTTCTGCAGGCGCGCTGCTTTTACTCGGTTGCTCGGCTGGCGTGTGGACGGGAAACGAACCCGCCCCGGTGCCGACCATCAGCGCTGACGCCACCACGACGGCCAAGGCGATCGAGCTGCTCAGGTCAGGCACGGAGTTCATCGATCAGACGAGCTTCCGCGCCGATGTCGACATCGCGAGTCAGGTCACGACGCTGTCGCACTACGACAATGTCAACAAGCGCGCCGACGGCACGGTCTCGGTGTACGGTCGGGTCACCGAGACCCGGATGATCGACAATGAGGTCTACATGAAGACCGAGCTGGATCTCCCGGGTGTCGGCCACGAATGGATGACCCTCGACCCGGCCCGAGTGCCGTCGGACTTCGCCCTGAGCTTCGCCCCCGGCAAGAACGATCCCGGCGGGTCGGCCCGCCTCATCAACGCGATCGTTACCGCACGAGCAGACGGCTCGCAAATCACCGGGACGATCGACCTGACCCGAATCGGCACCGGCAACGGGATCAGCTTCCGCCCCGGTCCAGATGGCTTTCCTGACAGTGCGCGCAGCAACGCGTTCCAGGCAACGCTGGATGCCGATGGCCGGCTGGTCAGTTTCTTGATCCCAGCCGGCGGCGGGGGGCCGAACGCGTCCCTGCGCTACAGCGACTTCGAGGCAGATATCCAGGTCACGCGGCCGCAAGGAGCCGTCGCCGCCCCCGACGCCCTGTATCCCCAGCTTGGCCTCAACGGCTGAGACCAGCGCGTTACGCAGCGTGACTCGGCGCCGGTCGGCCACCGGCTGAAACTGCCGATGTACGGAGTCAGCGAGTTGTTGGACTCTACTTGGCCATGGCCGCGATGGATGCCGTCATGTCCTTGACAAAGGCATCTCTGGTCGGAGCAGCAACGCGGTCCAGAGAGAGGTAGGGGTTGAGGTCCTCAAGTTCGACGAGTAGGAGTTCGCCGGTTCGTGTGCGACACGCGTCGACGCGCTGAATGCCGTGGCTGACGTCGTTCCAGTCGATGAACCGCTGCGCGAACTCCAAATCGGCATCGGTCGGTTCGTAGGGTTCGAGCAGCCACCGTTGGTCGGCATGAGGCGCGTACAACGCGTACTGGAAGGTTTGATCGATGAAGTAGAACGAGACTTCGTACGCGAAATCGACCCGTGGCTGAACCAGCAGGTTGTCGTAGTCCAGGTCCTGCAGTTGCTCGCGCCGAACGAACTGCAGACCAACGGAGTCAGCGCCGAACTTCGGCTTGGCCACGTACTGGGCGGCCTGTGGCAGGCGTTCGATGTCCTGCAACCGATCAACGGTGGGGATGACGGGGTAGCCGGCTCCGTACAGATCCAGCAGGTACTGCTTGCCGGCCATGTCGGCCTTGCCGGTCAGCTCGGTAAAGACTCGAACACCCGCCTCGCGCGCACGAGCGCGGAACTCGTCGTGATGATCCTGGTAGTACAGGACGGGGCCGCTGTTGCGAACCACGACCACATCAAAGGAGCCCATCAACTCAACCGCATCCAACGGGTGGCACAGGGCGACGTCGAAGTGCTCCCGTAGTTGGGTTGACAAGAAGATGTCCTCGTCGCAGTAGCGACGCCCGCGCGCCTCGTATGCCAGATCGGTGACGTACAGGATGCGGGTTCTACGGGGTGGCACGACGTTCTCCTGTTGGTCGGGTGGGTGCAGTCTCGCCGGATCCTGCGCGAAGGAGTTTAGGCGGCGCGCGATGGGACTCGACCTGCCGCACGCCCACCGCATCTGCCGCCGCCCGGGCATATCGGCCCCCGGGGCCCAGCGTCACTCACCGTAGCCAGCCCCGTGGGCGTGGGTGACCTCCGGCCAGCATCGCGCGTGGGGCGCGCCGCACCGGCGACGATGGTTCCGTGCCCGGAGTTGGTGGCTTCTTCCGCTATCCTGTCGGCCGTGACGGCCTTCAATGCGGCCCTGCTGGCGGTGGACATCCTGCTCGCCGGCGCCTGTGTCGCCATGCTCGTGCTCGCCGCCGTCGTGCTCGTCCGCAGCCGACGCACCGGGACTGCCAGGCTGTTCGGTCGAGCGATGCATCGTCCTGGGCTCTGGGCATCGGCGGTGGTGTGCCTTGTTGTCGCCGGTCTGATGATGATGAGCAGCGAGTTCATGCCCGGCGGTTGGCAGAAGTCGACCTCAGTGATCTACGGCATGCTGTGGTTGGCCTTCCTCCTCCTGATAGTCACCCACTCGCTCAGCCAGCTAAGCGCTGAGCGTCGCCGCGCCCGTGAGCGGCAAGCCAGGCCGTGACGAGCGCCAGCGGGGACGGCCGCGGTCGCGAGCTGACGTGCCCGAACCTGGTGCTGCGGCCTGACGCCGCCGTGCTCGTCGGACTGCTGGCCGTGCTTGAAGGGTTCATCTGGGCAGACATGCGGGTCGAAGCACGGACAGAGGCGGGTTTATGGTGGCCAGATGCTTGACCTGGGCAGGCTAGACCTGGAGGAGATCGCCACCGCGCTCCAGGACCAGACCGACTACGAGCATCGATGGATGATCAACCCGCAGACCGGCGAGATCGGGTTCTGGACGACGGACGGCGGCATCGATGGGCACACGCCCATCGATTTGGACGACCTCGACCTGGTCGGTATTGATCCGCTGCCGTCCTACGTCTGGTACCAGGACATGGCCGACTTCGCCGAGAGGATCAGTGATGCGGCGGCCGGCCGCAGACTCGCGCGAGCGATCCAGGGCAAGGGCGCCTTCCGGCGGTTCAAGAACGAGTTGCATGAGGAGTATCCGCACCTACTGCCAGCGTGGTACGCCTTCAGCGGCGTGCGCGCAAAGCGGCGGGCTGTCGAATGGCTGGTCGACAACTCGCTGGTCGACGACGAAACGGGCGAGCGATTCGTGGCCGAGCACCCAGATCCCGGCCTTCCCTGAGCTGGCGCCCGCCCACGAACCAACATGCGCTACGCCCATGCCCGCAAGAACCTCGACCGGCACCCCAACTACATCCTGGCCCCGGAACCCCTTGGGACACGCGCACATGCCGCGAAGGACGCGCCCATCAGCGCGCGGGGCCGTCAACTAAACGGCTGGAGTATCTTCTCCAGCCCGGCACGCAGCTTACGCCGCGCCGCCGGTTTCACCGCGAGCCGGAACCGCAGCCAACCACCGACATCGGGGATCTCCAACTCGCTGGCAGCATCCTCGGTGAACTGCAGGGCCAGCTCGTCGTCGGACAGCGCCCACCCGCGGAGGCCAGCCTCCACCACACTGTGGGCGGGTTCGAAGCACACGGTGTGAGGCTCATCCTCCTGGGGGTCATGCTGGATGGCGATCCCGCGCCCGGTGCCATCAGCGTGCTCGGCCACCCAGACCGAGAAGATGCCGTCGACCGGCCCCGAACCAGCCAACCGGAGCGTGTCCGGCGGGCCGCCCGCGCACCACGGGCAGTCGATCGGCTCCGGCTCCGGCGGTACGGGTACCGCCCAGATCGCGTCGTCGAGCACGAACCTGCCCTGCCAAGCGCCCTCACTGTCCATCCACACCTGCACGATCCGTCGGCGTGGCCCTCGGTGCACCTGGTAGACCAGCCCGTCGACATCCACGTCACCGCAGTAGGTTGCACTGCCATGCCCGGAACGCGTGCCCAGCGGCGTGACGGTGTAGCCGTCACGGCCCGCGAGGAAGGACCAGTGCTCGACCGCTTCGCGGCGGCCCGGCTCGCCCTCCGCTGGCGCGCCCGACCGCGAGCTGAACAACAGGGTAGATAGGTCCGGCAGACGACTCAGCTCTGTCAGTTCCTCGTAAGTCGGCACGCCCCGAATGATAAAAGCCGATCCCCGGCGGCCCCGCTCCCGAGCACAGGGCGGTACGGCAGCGGGCTGCTCGCGTCGGCGTTCACTCTTCTGCCGCCGTCCGGGCGTACCGGCCCTTGGAGCCAATTGTCACTCACCGTAGCCGATCCCGAGGGCACGGGTGGCCGCACATGCCGATGTCCGGATGAAGCGTGGGCCAGCTAGTTAGGCCACGCCGGTCAGACGGAGGCGAGGAACGCCAGCACCCGCTCCATGAGCAGCGCGGACGCCTCCGGGTCGTACGCATCGAGCGAGGAGTCGACGAAGAGGTGCTGGTCGCCGGGATAGACGAACAGCTCGGCGGCCGCCGTGGAGCCGGCGAGCTCGCGTGCGGCCGGCAGGTCCTCGTCGAAGAACTCGTCGCCCTCCTTGCCGTGGATCTGCACCGGCACGCCCTCGGGCCACGCCTCTCCGAATTCGGCGACCGGGAGGCAGGATTCCATGAGCAGTGCCCCGCGGGCACCGGGCCGGGTCTGCGCGAGCCGCTGGGCGATCGTCACGCCGAAGGAGAATCCGGCGTAGACGAGCCCGGGGCCGAGTTCGTCGGCTGCGGCGATGCCGCGCTCCCGGATCGGGTCGAGCCCCAACTCTCGAGCGAATCCGAACCCCTCCTCGATGCTGCCGAACGTGCGGCCGTCGAACAGGTCGGGCGTGTGCACGGTGTGCCCGGCCTGTCGCAGGCTGTCGGCGAAGCTCCGGACCCCGTCGGTCAGGCCTTGGATGTGGTGGTAAAGCAGCACGTCGGTCACGGCGTTGAACTCCTTGCGAACGATCGAAATTTCTGGAACGTTCCGCGATGCTAGTCTGTTATGCCATGGCCGACAACCCGCCGGACTACGAGCTAGCCGACCGGATGGCGCTGACCAGACCGGACCAGGTGAAGGCCATCGGCCACCCGCTCCGCACGGTGATCCTGCAGCTCCTCCACGAGCGGGCCGCGACCGTGACCGAGCTCGCGGCCGCGGTCGAGCGCCCCAAGAGCACGGTCGCGCACCACGTGGACGTGCTTACCCGGACCGGCCTGCTCCAGGTGGTGCGCACGCGGAAGGTGCGGGCGATCGAGGAGCGCTTCTACGGGCGCACCGCGCGGATGTTCTACGTGGCAGCGGAGCCATCACCCGCTGGCGAACAGATGCCGGGCG
Source organism: Micromonospora sp. SL4-19 (assembly GCF_047921475.1). Taxonomy (NCBI): domain Bacteria; kingdom Bacillati; phylum Actinomycetota; class Actinomycetes; order Micromonosporales; family Micromonosporaceae; genus Micromonospora; species Micromonospora sp. SL4-19. Next base: position 60,797 of record NZ_JBLROB010000025.1, on the reverse strand, counting down.
ACTTCAACGACTTCGAGGTGGCTGCACGCGAGTCCGCGAAGGCGTTCGAGCAGGGAAAGCTCTGGGGCTTCATCCGGCATGCGCGCATCTCGCAGGATCAGGCCTCTCAGTTCTGGGACCAGATGGCGGAGCTGGTTGATGAGTTCGACCGGATGCCGAGGTCCGGCGAAACCATGTACGGGTTCGCGATCGGCATCTATCCCACCGACCACCCGACCCTGCCAGCAGCGGAGTGAACACCTACTCGAGAATCGCGGACGGCCTGATCTATCCGCAACTTCCTCGCTGAGATCGACCCCGCCACCGGATACCTGAAGGAGTAGCTGAGCGGCACTGCCGATGCCGTACTGGTGGCTGGCGTGGGCGAATTCAGCGATTGACCGGCCGCACGGGGAGGGTGCTTGCTGTCCCGCCACGCCCGGCCTCAACCATCGCGGCGACGGGAGGCGTTCTAACGTGCGAGGGGGTGGGCATGACCGAGACGTTCCATCAGTTCCTGGTGCACCGGTCGCCGGCGCTGTCCCGGATGGCCTATCTGCTCACCGGTGATCATCAGCTGGCCGAGGATTTGTTGCAGACCGCCCTGGCCCGGACGTACCGGCACTGGCGACGGATCCACAGCGGCGACCCCGAAGCGTACGTGCGGCGGGTCGCCCCCGACCTGGTCGACCGAACGGCGGAGAGGAGCCCACGATGACCGCTCGACTTCGCGAGGTGCTGCACACCGCCGCGGCTGACGTCCCCGCGTACCCGGTCTACGAGCAGGCCCTCGCCACGGCCCGCCGCCACCGTCGCCGTACCGTGCTCTGGGCCGCTGCGGCGCTGGTGCTGCTCGCGCTGGCCGGGGCGGTGCTGCCGCTGGCCCGTACCCCCGCGGTCGGTCCGGCGGCCGACGCAGCCGCCGCGCTGCCCGACCGGGTCGGCGCGCCGCCCTTCGGCAGTCTGCACGCGACCGACCGGCCGCGACTCGGCCCCGCCTCGGTGATCTTCACAGGTCAGGCTCCCGGGCTGATGCATGGCGACGAGGGCAGCATCATCGCGGTCGTCGGTGCGGACGCCGATCGTTACCGGATCATCAAGGGCGAAAGGGAGGCGCTAGCCGGCGGGGACACGGTCCTGTCCCCCGACGGCCGTCGGGTCGCCTTCCGCTCCCTCAGCCTCACGCCCCGGGTGGAGATCGTCGACCTGGTCAGCGGGCGCAGCCGTACCGTCTCCAGCGGCGTCTCGGGCACGGTCCTGACCGGACCGCTCGGCTGGTCGCCGGACGGCCGGGCGCTGCTCGTCGGGGACGCCGTGCCGGCCAACCCGGAGCGCAGCGCCTACCGGGGAGTGGTGAGCATCGTCTGGCTGGACGGCGAGCGCCGGACCCGGCTGGCCGACGGGTCCGAGGGCTTCGCCTGGCCGGCATTCGCCCCGGACGGCGCACGGCTCGCCTTCCAGGCCGCACGGACGGTCACCGTCACCGACCTGGACGGCCGGCGGCTCTCCTCGTTCACCCTCGCGCCCGAGACGGAACTGGCCGGCAAGGGTGCCTGGAGCACCGACGGCCAGGCGTTGACGGTCACCCGGCGGGACGGCGACAGCTGGAGCCTGCGACGGGTCGACCCGAGCACCGGCCGCGACCTCGGCGCGACGGATAACCCGGCCGTCTCCGGGGTGACCGCCATCCGGCTGCTCGGGTGGGCAGCGGACGGGTCCGCGTGGGTCGTCGCCTACTACCCCGCGCCCGACGCGCCGGCCGCGTTCGACGCGCCCCTCGAGTTGGATCAGCGACTGGCGTACGGCAACGTGGGCACCGTCCGGGTGCTGACCCTCGGCCGGGGCGCGGATGTTCCCACCACCCTGCTCACCGCCCCACAAGACGTCGTGTCGATCGACGTTTCCAACGACGTGATCCGCAGCGGTCGCACTCGCGGCGCAAGCCCGCCTCACGGCGTGGGCCCCCGCTTCTGGTTCTGGGCGGTCCTCATCACCGTCCTGGTGGCCGGTTTCGCGGCGTACCGCAATCGCGAAGGGCTGGCCCTCTGGCTCGACAACCGGCGGGCCAGGCAAGCACGCCGACCGGGTGGGCGATCCTCAAGATCACAAAGGCTGGACAACACCCGCAACGGGCACGGCCGACCCTGGGATTAGAAGGAGATTACGGATGGCTGGGCCTTTGCTCGCCTGGTCGGGCTGTCCGTCGTTGTCGGACGGACTCGGTGTTGGCCGGCGGCCTTGGCTGTACGGATGGCGGTACAGCCGTTGGTCCTCGCGGTCGCTCCTGCCGTGCTTGCGCCGCTCGTTGAGCCGCCGCAACCTGCGGGGATACTGCCCGGCGCAGGACCGCTGCGGCTCTAGCAGTCTGCGTTGTCCGGGCGACCGTCGATGAGGACGATGAGGGTGCTGGTGTGCTCGGGTGTGCCGTCGGCCAGGCTGGTCAGGTCCAGCCAAGTGGTCATTCCGTTGATCGCCTTGCAGTACCTCAGAAAGGCCATGCCTGCGTCATGTTGGGAGATCAGGTAATGCCAGCCAGCAGCCTCGGCTTCCGGCCCGGCGAGGGCGACGAGTTCGTCGACGGTGTAACTGCGGTCGACGCTGTATTGACGCCAAACAGCCGCGAACTGCGGTCCTGCCGACTCTTCGCGGTTCTGCGGGACCCGGTGGTCGCAGGCGCGCGTGGTGGCCGTCTCCATGAGTAGCCGTCCGTCCGGTGGAGCCAGCGAGAATGCCGGGTCCTTCTGGTACGCCGTCACCGCCGCAGCTTGGTCGCTGGGAGGGAAATTGCAGCTCCACCAGGGCGTCACCTGGACCGTCATTGCCGCCAGCGCCAGCAGCACGGCCACCACGACGGCGCCGGCGACGATTCGGCCACGCCGTGACGAGGGGGCGGGATCCGCGTCGTTCATCGCCACTTCGTCGTCAAGCCGGGAAGCGCGGGGGTCGGTTTCGTTCATCAAGGATCTCCGGAGGGGAAGCCGCCGTCGTGAGGGCTCGGCCTTGTGGGCCTTGAATTTAGCGATGTTCTTCGTGTTACAGGAGGGCCTCGGAGAAACCTGGTCGCTTGGCCGAGTCGTGGTCGGTGACCGAGGCTGCGTCCAGGCGAGACGCGGGATAAGCGCCGTCGTCGGCGTTGGTCATTCCCGGTCAGTTGTGAGTGATCGGGTTCAGGGACCGGTGGTCATGGTGGTGGCGTTGCCGTTGGCGGGGGTGACGCGGACCTCGGTGGCCTCGGCGGGCAGCAGGGCTGCGTCTCGGCCGGCGTCGCGCTATTTCCCGGCGCCAATCCGGTAGCTGAGGGTTGCTCCCTCGGCGGCGACCAGGATGCCCTGCTCGTCCGGCAGCCGCAGCCGCACCGGAAGTGGATCCTTCCAGTCCGCGAACCCGCTGGCCGCGACTGTGAAGGGGTCGCCGTCGCGGGCGAGTAGCGCGACTACCCGGGATGGGTCGTCGTCGTACTGGATGGTTTGGAGCAGCAGTCGGCGTCCGTCCGGGGTGGCGCCTTTGATGTGCAAGAGGGGGGATCCGTGATTCGCATGGAAGCCGCCAACGTCGTAGTAGGCGTCGAGCACAGACATCTCAGGCATTTAGATGATCACGGGACCCGCAGATCAGCGTCCCCCTCAACATCTACGCGCATGTGGCCCCGGAGATCGCGCGGAAGCTGCGTCACTGCTGGAGAGGTCACGGCCGCCGTCGACGATTGCTGCTGGCTCGTATCCTGCGGGCCATGCCCGAAGACCCGCTCAGCTCGCGCCCCCCACTCAGGCGAGCGCCCCGTACGTTCATCACCGCGCTGCTGGTGTTCGGCGTGGTGGTGCCATCCGTCATCATCCGTGAGCTGGTCGAGGGCGCGATGGGCAGTGGCCCGCTCGCGGACCTCGGCTGGATCGCAGTTCCGCTGGCGGCGACCGCCTGGCTTGCGCCGCGTGCCTCCTACCGTCGCCGCGACGCACTGTGGTGGTTCATTAGCCCGGTCGGCCTCTACATCTTCGTGGTGATCGCTTGGCGGGTAGCCTTCCTGCCCTACCGCGACTGGCCGCCTCGACCCGATGAGGCATCTCGGGTCCGTTGGCTGCGCGACCGCCAACAGGCCGGGTTGTGGCACCTGACCGGGGCGGTCGCGACGCGCGATGCGGACCATCTGCGGACTGGCACAGTCCGCGGCGATCAGGTTGCCCACCTGGATCTACCTGCCCTAACCCCGGATGGCCTGGCCAGGAGGCGCGAGGAGCAGAGCGAAACACGCTGATGGCCCTGCGCGGCGTACCCTCCCAGGAAAGCCCCGCCGGAACCGAGAGAGGCAATGATGTCAGTCGCTCTCATCCCCCCGACCCTAAGGCGAACAGCCTCGCGGATCGGGCTCGTCGCAGCCGTAGTCGCGATGGCCTACACAGCGGGCGTCATACCGGCGCCCACTCGGATCACAGTGGACCACTGCTACGTGACCTATGACCGGTTGGAGAGGCAGCACAGCCGGTGCGTGGGGCACTGGAGCCGAGTGGGTCTTACCGCTTCAGGACCGGTGCACGGCACGCCCGTCAGCACGCGGTGGCAGGTGCTCACCACGGAGCCGGACGAGAACTACGAATGGGAAGTCACCGTCCCCGAAGCCTCACGTCATCACACCGCCCTCACTGTGCTGACGAGCGCACGGGTTACGCCATGGTCCATACAGGTCCTGCTGATGACGCTCACCGCCACGGCGGTCGCCTATCTCGCCTGGACGACTGCGGGCCGGCTGCGGCGACGAACGGCTGTCAGGTCCGACTCGCGTTCTCAAGCAGGATAGGGCCACCCGGCCAGACATGGGTCACGGTTCAACAGGTATGGACACGGGCTGAAATCGCTCGGCAGTCGACCCGCAATTGGTGCCCGCGTCATAGCGGTTCCAGATTCCCTGGGCCGAAAAGTCCCAGGGTCCGCTTACATAGCTGCTTTATGGACGACACCGGACGATGGGACATCGTTTGTCCGGGCACCTTGGATTGTCGCGCCACAGTTCCTGATTCCTGCTGTCGGCTAATTGTCACAACGGCACTGATCATCAGCTTGGCATCGCGCGGCGGCTGGTCCAAAATCACGACGGGTGGTGGTGTTGCGCTCACCGATCGTTCGAACGTCGTTGATGCACGACTACCGGCCCCTCTGCCTGCAGACGCGTACGAACCTGCCCAGCAACACCGATCGCCGCCTGTCAGAAGCCACCGGACACCGTTGTGGGACCAGCGCCGCTACGAGGAGCTGCTCCCTTGAGGAGGCCGTCCAACATGCTGTCGCCTACCTATCCCGGCGTCTACACGCAGGAGCAGCCTTCCGGTGTGCGGTCCATTGCCGGAGCCCCCACTTCGGTCGCCCTGTTCGTCGGGCCGACCCTTTCCGGCATCGACAACCGGCCGATCCGCTGTCTCAACTACGGGGACTTCGAGCGGAACTTCGGTGGTCTGTACGCCAAGAGTTCGCTGTCGTACTCGGTGCTGCACTTCTTCGCCAACGGCGGCGGCCAGGCCTTCGTGCTGCGCCTGCCGGCGAAGAAGGCCAAGCCGGCGAAGTCCACCCTGCTGCGCGACGGAACCGGAAACTCGGTCACGCTCACCGCACTCAGCTCGGGTGCCGCCAGTAACTCAATCTTCATCGAGGTGGACCCCTTCGACATCGACGCGTACCCGTTCTCGACCACGCCGGCCCACGACAAGAAGCGCTTCAATCTCACCATCGCCGACGCCATCACCGGCCGGGTGGAGCGCTTCACCAACCTGACGACCGCCGCCGGCAATACGCGCACGGCCAACACGGTGGTCAACGATCCGACCACCGGATCCAAGCTGGTGACGCTGACCCTCGACGGCAAGGACGCCGAAGGGCCGAAGGCCACCGGGTCGATCTACGCCATCAGCAAGATGCCCACCGAAGGCAAGTTCACCGCCGATGTCAAGCTCCAGGTTTCGGTGACCCGACGCGCCGCCAATGGGGGCAACGACAACGGCACCTCGATCACCAACCTCAACGTGACCGTGTTCGCGGCGGGCGCCGCCATGCCCACCAGTCCGCTCGAGCTGGTGACCCGCCTGGTTGCGGCCCTGAACGAGGCGATCCGAGCCCAGCCCGCCGAGGCGGCGAAGCTGGGCGGGGCGGCGATCGAGGGAGCGGTGTTCGAGCGCGGCACGCTGATGCGGCTCAAGCTGACGCCGCCCTCCGGCGCTGTCGGCTCGGAGCGCATCCACGACGCCACGGTCACCATCAAGGAGCCGAGCGGCCAGACGACGGTCAAGGACACGTACGGCATCGACACCGCGAAGGCTGACAATCCCTCCCGCTACCTGCTCGGCCAGAAGTACGACGCCTCGCTGGTCACCGGCGAGACGGCCGGCGACAACGGCGAGTCGCACGGGCAGCCCGAGTCGGCCGCGTTCAAGGCAGTCATCACCGGCCTCGAGACGCCCGATCCGTTCTTCAACCTGCTGTGCCTTCCGGACCTCGTACGCCCGTCGACGACCGATCCTAAGGCGCTGCACCACACGAACGCGGCGACGGTGTACGCGGAGGCGGACCGGGTGTGCGCGAAGAAGTTCGCCTTTCTCCTCGTCGACCCGCCGCCGGACACCATCGACGTCGGCACGGCCGAGGCGTGGAAGACGACGAAGTTCCTGTTCTCGTCCAGCCACTCCGGCGCGTGGTTCCCGCACATCCGGGTCGACGACCCCCTCGAACCGGGCGCGATCATGTCGCATCCGCCGTCGGGCGCGGTCGCGGGCGTCATCGCGCGGACGGATGCCCGGGTCGGCGTCTGGCAGGCGCCGGCCGGCACCGACGCCACCCTCGCCGGCGTCTACGGCCCGGCGGTGGAACTCTCGGACGAGGAGCACGGCCTGCTCAACCCGGTCGGCCTCAACGTGATCCGGCGGTTCCCCATCTATCAGACCGTGGCGTTCGGCTCCCGCACGGTGGAGGGCGCCAACGTGCTGGGCAGCCAGTGGAAGTACATCCCCGTGCGCCGGACCGCGGACTACATCCTGCGCTCGCTGTCGGAGTCGTTGCGGTGGGCGGTCCACAAGCCCAACGGCGAGGACCTCTGGTCTCAGCTGCGGGTGAGCTGCACGGCCTTCATGCACGGCCTGTTCCGGCAGGGGGCGTTCAAGGGCATCTCCGCGCGCGAGGCCTACTTCGTCGCTTGCGACGCCTCCACCACCCCCCAGGCCGACATCGACCAGGGCATCGTCAACATCCTGATCGGCTTCGCCCCGCTGAAGCCGGCGGAGTTCGTCGTCATCACCCTGCGCCAGATCGTCCAGCCGACCGCGTGACGGGAGACGAATGATGGGACAGTTCTCGGTCAACGCTCAGCGGCTCGACCCGTACAAGAACTTCAAGTTCCGGGTGAAGTGGGACGGCCGGTACGTCGCCGGCGTCTCCAAGGTGTCGCTGCTCAAGCGAACCACCGAGGTCGTCAAGCACCGAGCCGGCGGCGACCCCTCGACGTCGTACAAGTCCCCGGGCCGCACGGAGTACGACGCGATCACGCTGGAGCGGGGAGTGACCCACGACCAGGACTTCGAGCAGTGGGCCAACAAGGTCTGGAACTTCGGCTCGGGGCCCGGCGGCGAGGTGTCGCTGGCGGACTTCCGCAAGGACATCATCATCGATCTGCTCAACGAGGCCGGGCAGGTCGTGCTGAGTTACGCCGTCTACCGGTGCTGGGTGTCGGAGTACCAGGCGCTGCCCGACCTGGACGCCAACGCCAATGCGGTGGCCATCGCCAAGCTCAAGCTCGAGAACGAGGGTTGGGAACGCGACTACGCGGTGGTCGAGCCGGCCGAGCCCAGCTTCGTCGAGCCGTGACCGTCGCCATGTCAGAGCCGAGCGCCCGCAGCCGGGGGCCGAACGCGCGGGATCTCGCGCGGCTGTGGCCCCTCGGCCGCAGCCGTGGTGCCGGCCCACGGGTCGGTGCCCTGCTGGTGCGGCTGGACGGCGAACAGGCGCGCCGCGACGCGCTCGGCGTCCAGAACCAACGCATGCTCGCACTGCACCGGGACATCGTCGGACGGCCCATCGAGGCCGTCGTCGGATGCCCCGGCTGCAATGCCGAGAACGAGTTCGTGGTGCCGGTCGAACAGATCTGCGCGCTGCCCAAGCCCTCGCCGGAGGCGGCGGTCCGGCTGAAGGTCGGGGACTCCGAGGTACGGTTCCGGCTCCCCACGGTGGCGGACCTGGAGGTGCTGGCCGGCTCGTCGTACGCCGCCGGCATCCAGCGGCTGGCTGCGCGCACCTGCCTGGAGAGCGACCCACCGAGCCTGGGGGCGGCGGACCTGGCCCGACTCGCGCAGGAGTGGGAGGCCCTCGACCCTGCCGGCTCGATCCGGGTCGACCTGAACTGCGCGGAGTGCGCCCGGCCGATCGCCGCGAACGTCGACCCCGCCGAGTTCGTGGCTCGCGACCTGGACCGGACGGTCGAGAGCCTGCTGCGCGAGGTGGACGTCATCGCCCGCGCCTACGGCTGGAGCGAGGACGCCATCCTCGGCCTGGCCGCCGAGCGCAGGCGGTGGTACGTCGAACTCATCGGCTTCTCCCCCAGGTCGCCCGGCCGCCCGCTCGCGGCGGTGGCGCGATGAGTGGCTACCTCGACGCGCTCGCGCGGGCCGCCAGGCTGGCGGGTCGGGGGGACACCGAGGACCCGGACGACACCGGGGGCGCCGTGTCGCTGGTGCCCGCTCTTCCCCGACCCCGGCCGACGTTCGAGCCGGTGTGGGGCGAGCCCGAGACCCCCGCGTGGCCCGACCTCGAGGAGGTCGTCGAGACGGAAACCCTGCCCCCGGACCCCGTGCGGGGCACCGTCGTGGCCCAGGCGGGAGCGCCCGCGGCGGTGCGCGCGTCAGAGCGGCCCGAGGCCGGCGCCACGACCGATCTCGACCGGGCTCGCCCGACGTACACCGCCGAGGCCGGCCCGGGACGGTGGGATCGGACGGTGGCCCAGCCTGACCGCGTCGGTCGGTTCATCTCCGATGCCGGCAAGGCGGAGGATGCGGGCGTTGCTCTCCCGCAGCCGCCTGCCGGGATGGTCCGCGGCGCGCCGGACGAGCCCACCATCAGTCGGACGCCCCGGGCTGAGTCACCGGTCCAGCCCACCGAAGGGAACAGCGCGACTCAGCCGGAGGCTTCCTGGCGACCATCGGCCGAGGCCGCCGATCGAGCGGTGGCGGGTCAGTCGGACGCAGCGGCGCAGCGACCGGTGACGCCGTCCGCCACGGACCAGGACGGCGGGGAGCCCCGGCTGTGGGCCCGGGCCGAGGCTTACCCAGCACCGGCGTCCCCCCTGGCCGCAGTGACCGCAGCGGACGAGCGCCCGGCCGACGGGTCCCGGCAACCGGTGGTCATCGAGATCGGCCGGATCGAGGTACGGATCGCGGCGGAAGCTCCGGCGCCGCCGCGACGTGAGCGCCCCCCTCCGCCGCGGACCGGCCCGACCCTGGCCGAGTACCTCGAGGGCCTCCCGGGCGCGGGAGGGCGGTAGGCATGACCGCGCACTTCGCCATCCCCGCCACCACCTTCGTGCTGCGGGAGATCGTGCAGGAACGACTCAAGATCGCGTACGGCGACCTCACCGCGCCCACCGTCTCGATCGAGCCGCCGCCCCGCCCCCCGGCCACGCCGGCGAACCCGGGAGCGAACCAGCCCGAGCCGGCCGGCATCCACCTCTTCCTGCACCACGCCGCACCCAACCCGGCCTGGCGGAACATGTACGAACCCCACGTCAGCTCGACCGGGCACCGGGTGAGCCGGTCGCCGCTGGCCGTGGACCTGCACTACATGCTGGCGGTGACCGGCGCGGACCTCGAACGCGAGGTGCTCCTCGGCCTGGGGATCGCCGCCCTCACCCGCCACGGCATCGTCCCGCGCCCGAAGATCGCATCGATCCTGACCTCGATCACGGTGCCGGACCCGGCCGCCAAACTGCTCGACAAACTCACCGCCGAGCCGCTCCACGACTCGAACACACAGCCCGAGCAGATCACGATCTCGCAGGCGTCGGTCGACCTCGACCTGTCCACCAAGATCTGGTCCGCGTTGCAGTCACCGCTGCGTCCCTCCGCGTATTTCCTTGTGACGACCGTGTTCCTCGACGTCGGGGACAGTTACCCCGCGCCCGCGCAGGTGGAGCAGGCGGTGGTGAAGGTACGCCCGGCCGCCGACCCCGCGTCGTCGCTGCCTCTCGACACGCTCTCGACGACGGGTACCTCGTCATGACGTCCCTGGAGCCGGGCTTTCCGGCACTCGCGGAGGCGGTGTCGCTCGCGGCGTTGGCCAGGGTGACGGGCGCCGTGACCGCGGATGACGGCGACCCGGTCACCGGCATCGCCGGAGATGCCTTCGCTCCCCTTTGGGACTGGCTCGAGGGCGAGGGCGGCGGCGACGTGTCGGTGCTGCGGTTGCACGCGGGCTTCGGGCTGTCGCGGGCGGAGCTGGCCCTGGTGGCCCTGCTCTTCGCCGCGGGAACCTCCGAGGTCGTCGCCCGCGCCTGCGCCGATGCGGTCGTGGCGACCGGTGGGGTGGCGGGCGGTGGGCTGCCGCTCTGGCTGGCCTGCCGGGCGGTACCCGGTCTGGACCCGGGCGCGCTCGCGGCGTCCCGGCCGTTGACGCGGTTCGAGATGGTGCTCGCCGACGCCCCGGCGCCACGGATCGAGTCGCGGCTGACCCTGGCGGCGCCGCTCGTCGACCGGCTGCTCGGCCACGAGGTGGTCGATCCCGTGCTGGCGGCGCGTATCGGCCCGGTGCCGTCGGCCGCAGATCCGACGGGCGAGCCGGATCCGCTGGCCCCCGCGATCGCCCGCGCCCTCGCCGCGGCGGCGCGCGGGCCGCTCGGCCTGCCCCCGCTCGTCATGGCCCCCGGCGTACGCGTCGACGACCTCGGGCGGGCGCTGCGCTCGTTGGGCCTGCTGCCGTGCCGACTGGCCGTCGCGGACATCCCCGAGGACCCGGCGGAGCGTGAGCGCCTCGCGCTGCGGTGGAGCCGGGAGGCGGCGCTCGACGCCGCAGCCCTGATCCTGCACGACACCGACGCATCCCGGTCCGGGGACGGGGTGGCCGCCTTCGCCGACCGGGTGCTGGGCCACGTTCTCCTGGTTGCCCCGCAGCCGCCGGACGGCCTGTCCCGCGGGGTCCACACACTGCCGCCGGCCCGCGACGATCCGGCGTCGGCACGCCGCCGCTGGGCAGCGGCACTCGGACCGGCGCGGACGCGCCGCGTGGGCGCGGGACTCACCCGCGTCGCCGCGCAGTTCCGGCTGGACGGCGGCGCCGTGGACGCGGCTGCCGCGATGGCTGCGGCCGACATCGAGGCGGCCGGGGACGAGAGCGCCGCCACGGCGGCGTTGTGGCACGCGGCCGCCCGGGCCACGATCCCGGAACCGTTGCCGGGTGTGCGGATCGTCGAGCCGGCGTACCGCTGGGACGACATCGTGCTGCCCGCCCAGACCGAGGCTGCCCTGCGGCGTATCGAGCTGCACGTGCGCCACGCGGCGCGGGTCTTCGACGACTGGGGGTTCGCCGAGCGGATGGGCGGACGCGGCAGCTGGCGCGGTCGGGGGGTCGCCGCCCTGTTCGCCGGGCCCTCCGGGACCGGCAAGACGATGGCCGCGGAGGTGCTGGCCGCGTCGCTCGACCTGCGGGTCATGGCGATCGACCTCAGCCGGATCATCTCCAAGTACGTGGGCGAGACCTCGAAGAACATCGCCAGCGTCTTCGCACAGGCCGAGCGCTCCGGCGCGGTCATGGTGTGGAACGAGGGTGACGCCGTGTGGGGGACGCGTGGCGGCGTCAGCAACGCCGTCGACCGACACGTCAATGCCGAGGTCGGTGATCTCCTGCAGCGCATCGAGGAGTTCTCGGGCTTCACCGTGGTCACCACGAACCTGCGCCACGCCATCGACCCGGCGTTCTTGCGGCGGTTCCGGTTCGTGATCGACTTCCCGATGCCGTCGGAGGCAGAGCGGCTACGGCTGTGGAGTCACGCGTTCCCCCCGGCGGCCCCGGTCGAGATCCTCGACTGGTCGTCGCTGGCTGCCCTTCCGCTGACGGGCGGTTCGATTCGCAACGTGGCCCTGGGCGCCGCCTTCCTCGCCGTCGAAGCGGGGACGGCGGTGGGCCGGGAGGTGATCGAGGCCGAGCTGGCCGAGGAGCTGCGCAAGCAGAACCTGCCGGTGCCACGGCTGACCTGGGCGGACGCGCGATGACGGCGGCACCAGCACCCGTGCGCGTGCGGATCGGCACGCTCCGGGTGACCGCGGCCTCCGGGATCGAGGCGCGCCGACTGGCCGAGGCGCTGCCCGCCGCAATCGAGCGGGCCCTGGCGGCGTGGCCGGACGAGCCGCCTGAGCGCACCCGCTCCGCAGCCATCCGGCGCCAGGAGCAGGTGGCCGATCACCTCGCCGACCAGATCATGCGCGCCGTCCGGGCGGCGCTCGACTCCGGAGGTGGGCAGCGATGAGACAGCTCGCCCAGGCCGTGCGGCCCGCCGTGCGCAGCCGGACCGCCGCGCCGGCCGCCCGCCCGGCGGAGAGTTCGACGCCGCGCCCCTCGTTCCTGCCGTCGACCCAGCAACCGCCGGCCCTCGCCCAACCCGGGCGGCCTCTCCCCGCGCCGCTGCGCACCGAGATGGAGCGGGGGTTCGGGCAGGACCTGGGGCACCTGCGCGTGCACGACGGCGGTTCGGCGCAGCTCGCCGCCGCGCGACTCGACGCCCGCGCCTTCTCGTTCGGCGACCACGTGGTCTTCGCCGGAGGCGAGTTCCGCCCGGACACGCCCGAGGGGCGCGGCCTGCTCGCCCACGAGATCGCGCACGCGCTGCAGGGTGGCGCGCCCGACGACGCCCGCGCGGAGGCCGAGGCCGACGAGGCCGCCCGGGCCCTGGCCGCGGGCCGGCGCCCGACCGTCATTCGTCGGCCCGGGCCGCCGCGGATCCACCGGGCCGCGCGCGCCGCCGCGCCCCCGCCCTCGGTGCCCGCACCCACCTCTGCGTCCGCCCCGGGCCCCGCCGGCGTCCCCCAGACCGCGCCCCCACAGCCCGCGACGGCGGCGGGCCCGGCACTGCGCCTGCCGCCCGGGCTGGAGATCATCACCGACGAACCCGCCGGACTCGGCACGACGGAACTGATCGTCAAGGCCACCTCCTTCACCCTGCCGCTCGAGAAGGGAGCGGGGCCGTGGGTGCAGAAGGCGTACGACGACGCGGCAGCCGGCGGCCGTCTGGTGTTCACGCCGATCATCCAGGGCAACAGGGTCGCGGCGTACAAGGAAGGAAGCGAGTCCTACAAGGACATCTGGCTGGGGAACTTCGGGTTTCCCACGACGAAGGCGCTGTCCTCGGCGTTCACCGCCGCCAAGAACGACGACGTCAAGCAGAGCCTGGCGGACCCGGCCGTCAAGGCGGTCGTCGCAGGACTGGGATCGGACCTCAAGACAGCCAAGTGCGACATCGACCACATCGTCGAGAAGCAGATGGGCGGCACGTCGATCCCGTCGAACCTGCAACTGCTCACCAGTTCGAAGAACCAGGCCTCGGGGCGGGAGACGTACCGGGCCCTGGTCGAGATCGTCAACCAGATCCGCGACCCGTCCATGCGCGGGCCGAACGTCCGCAAGCTGCAGATCCAGATAGCCACGGCAACGGTGCCCGCCGGGGCGACGGACCCGAGCTTCGTCATCGAGAAGCACCTGCGCGACGGCCACGTGGTGGGCTCCGACGCGGTGAAGGCCAAGGCCGAGGGCAAGCCGGTCGCCCTCTCAGCCGGCGGCCAGGGCGAGACAGTGTCCGTGCGCGACACCGGCAGCACGCCGCTGGACGGCATGTCGAAGCGAATCGTCCCGGGAATGCGGCTGAGCACGTACAAGCGCGGCGCCGGCGGGGCAGGCAGCAAACGGGACACGGTCGAGGGAGAGCTGGACAGCCGTGCCGTGTCCCGGACGGGGGCCGACTCGAAGATCCAGCTCTCCGCCGAGCTGGCCCCGCCGGCCGCAGGAACTCCGGCGGCCGTCGCGCAGCCGGCCGCAGGCGCGGGTGCGCCCGATCCGGCCGCCTCCCCACCGGGCGAGGCCAGGGTCCTCAAGCTCGACAAGGCGAAGAACTCCAAGATCGCCTTCTACTACCCGTACCTCAGCCCCGGCACGCTCACCACGCTCGCCCTCGACGAGCAGGGCAACCTGAGCGGCGAGGGCACCATCAGGTCCTCCGTCCCGTTCCTCGGCACCCTCAACGTCCGCTACAGCAAGGACGAACTGCGGCTCGTGGCGCCCATCCCGGCCGACAAACTGGTCACACCGCTGCCCGGGGCGTTCCGCTTCACCGGCGGGGAGCTGGCGCTACAGCTCTCCCCCGAGCTGGTCCCCAGCGGCCAGCTGACCTTCTCCATCGGACCGGCCGCGAAGCCGATCATGCTCGGCGACCTCACGGTGAAGATGGCCGGGGGCGCGCTGGTCGCCACGGGCACGCTCACCCCGGGCGGCAAGATTCCCGGCATCACCGCGGCCGCGGGCGTCGTGGAATGGAACTCGGAGACGGGCTGGTCCGGCAAGATCACGGCGACGTCGTCCTCCATCCCGCGATCCACGGCGAACGTCGAGATCGGCTTCGCCATGACGGGCGGGAAGTTCGACCCGTACGCTTCGGGCGGCATCGACACCCAGGTGCGCGGCACCGCCATGCACCTGGGGGCGCGCTGGGACGGGCAGGGCCTGAGCTACCACGGCTCCGTCGTCGTACCCAAGCCGCTGCCCCTGGTCGACAGCGTCAAACTGGGCGGCCGGTTCAGCGACCGCGGCCTGTGGCTCGAGGGCGACGCGGCGATCGTCTGGAAGAGCATCTCCTCGACGATGCACGTGCAGTACTCCCGCAAGGCCGAGGACGAGGAGGGCCACTTCGCCGGCTCGGCGACGATCGTGGTCAAGACCCCGAAGGCCGACGGGTCGCTGGCGCTGACCTTCGACGAGGACGGCTACCGGGGCAAGGGAACGATCGGCTACCAGGTCACCAAGAACCTGCGGCCCGTCCTCGGCGTCGAGTTGACCAAGGACCATCGGGTCAAGGTCAGCGGCGAGGTCGCGGTCGGCGACATCGCGCTGACCAAGATGTGGCCCTCGCCGGAGGGCGGCAAGATCCCGATCATCAAGGGCCTCGGGGTGAAGTTCAGCATCCCGACGCCCGTTCCCGCGGTGACCGCGTACGGCGAGATCCGCGGCTCCCTCGGCCTGGGCTACGGCGTCGGCCCGGTCATGCTCAAGGGCGTTGTCTTCAAGGGCGAGCTCTACCCGCTCGAGGACGACCCGCAGGTCAAGGCGAAACTCACCGGCGCGTTCGCCGTGCCGGCGTACGGGGAGCTGTACGGCACCTTCGGCGCGTACATCGGCCTGGAGGTCGCGCTCGGCGCGGTCGGGGCGAAGGGCGGCATCGAGATCACGCCGAGGTTGCGTATCTCCGGCGAGGGCGGGGTGGCGGTCGACGCCGACTACGACTCCGGCGGATTCAGCTTCAGCGCGGAGGCGTACGCGGTCGGCCGCCTCACCGCCTCCGCCGCGGTGGACCTCGCCGCGGACCTGTACGCGGCGTGGGGGCTGTTCTCCCACCACTGGACCTACCAGGTCGGCTCGGTGAGCGCGCAGATCGGCCCGGAGATCCGGTTGACGCTCGGCCGGATCGCGTACGCCAAGAACGGCGAGATCACCTGGCCGAACCTGTCCCAGATCAAGGCGGAGCCGGAATCCATCGACCCCCTCGAGGTCGTCAAGGACATGATGCGGCGCGGCGAGGCCCGCGAGACGTGAGGGAAGGGGAGATCAGATGACCACGTTCCCCGGGACACCCCGGACGCTGCGCGGCGGCTTCGTCGTCATGGACGCTGACGGCCGCGCGGTCGTGCGGACGATCCCGTTCCAGTACAACCCGGAGACGCTCACCCGCACCCTGGCCCCCCGCGGCGCGACGGCGGAGGCCGGCGACCGCCTGGAGGCGCTGCGACTGGTGGGCCCGCCCGTGGAGACGTTGAAGATCGAGCTCGTCCTCGACGCCACCGACCGCCTGGAGAAGCCCGGTCAGAACCCGACGACGGTGGCGGAAGGTATCGCCGCGGACCTCGCCGAGCTGGAGACGATGATCGTGCCGCCGGTGGCGGACATCGAGGCAGCCGAGATGCTCGCCC
The DNA here is from genome assembly GCF_047921475.1 of Micromonospora sp. SL4-19. Lineage (NCBI taxonomy): Bacteria > Bacillati > Actinomycetota > Actinomycetes > Micromonosporales > Micromonosporaceae > Micromonospora > Micromonospora sp. SL4-19. The sequence goes on along the minus strand of NZ_JBLROB010000025.1, from coordinate 44,634 downwards.
GGCAGGGCACGCTCGAGATCCTCCCCCTGCCGTCCCCGCTGCTGATCCTCGTCCTCGGGCCCAACCGGACGGTCCCGGTGCGGATCACCGAGTTCTCCGTGACGGAGGAGGCGTTCGACACCCGACTGAATCCGATCCTCGCCCGGGTCAGCGTGGGCATGCGAGCACTGTCCACCGACGACCTGCCGTTCGGGTCGAAGGGAGCCGGGCTCTTCCTCACCGCCGCCCGCCGTCGGGAGACCCTCGCGGCCCGGCGCGCAGCCGGCGTGCAGGCGCTGGGGCTGGCAGGTGCGCCGTGACCGCCAACCCCTTTCCCGCCAACAGCCGGTACCACCACGTCCCGGTGGTCACCCGCACCCTGCCCGACGGCACGGTGGAGAGCTATCTGGCCCGACGGATCCTGCCCGCGCCGGCGCGCCATGTCCCGCTGGAGCACCACCGCCTCACCGGCGCGGAACGACCGGACACGCTGGCGCACGACTCCTACGGCGACCCGACGCTGTGGTGGCGCATCGTCGACGCCAGCGGCGAGGCCGACCCGGCCGACCTCACCGGCACCGAGGGCCGGCTCGTCATGATCCCGCTTCCCCTGGAGATCGCCGACAATGGCCACGCTTAGCTCGGTCACCCTGTCGGTCCTCATGGGCCCGGTCGCCGTCGTCCCCGCGCCGGCGGCCGTCATCGACGCGATCGACGGTGCCACCGTGACCCATGCGGTCGGCTCGCGCTCCGGCTTCCAGCTGAGCCTGACGTACTCGAAGACCTCCCCCATCGCGACCACCCTGCTGCCCACCGGGTTCTTCGACCCGATGATCCGCGTCGTGCTGGTGGCGACGCTGCGCGGCGTGCCGGCGGTGCTGGCCGACGGTCCGATCAAGCGCCAGGACGTGACGGCCACCGGGCGGCCGGGCGAAAACCGCCTGGTCCTCACCGGCGAGGACGTCTCCGGGTACATGGACGCCGTCGACTTCACCGGATTCCCGTTCCCGGCGATGCCGCCCTTCGCGCGGGTGGCGCTGATGATGGCGAAGTACGCGCCGTTCGGCGTCGTCCCCCTGACCATCCCCGCCCCCTTCCAGGCGGTCGACTCCCCCGTCGAGAAAATCCCACAGCAGCAGGGCACAGACTTCGAGTACGCCACCAAGCTCGCCAAGGACGCCGGCTACGAGTTCTACGTGACCCCCGGCCCGCTGCCGGGCGCCAACACCGCCTACTGGGGACCGCAGGTACGCGTCGGCGCCGTACAGCCCGCGCTGAGCATCGACCTGGACCATGCCTCGAACATCGAGAGCATGAGCTTCTCCGCCGACGGCTCCGCAATGATCCTGCCGTACGCGCACGTGAAGGTCACCGGGTTCTCCGTGCCGATACCGGTGCCCGACATCGGCCTGCTCAAGCCCCCGCTCGGGGCCCGGCCGCTGGTGCCGACCAGAGGGAAACTGCTCGAAACGGAGCGGATGAAGCCGCCCGAGGTGCTGATGGCCCTGCTGGCCGGACGCGGCGCCGCCGACCCGGTCACCGGCACCGGCACGATGGACCTCACCCGCTACGGCCAGCCGATCGGCGCCCGGTCGCTGATCGGCGTGCGCGGCGCGGGTCCGGCGCACGACGGGTTGTGGTTCGTCCGCTCGGTGACTCACACGCTGGGGCGGGGCAGCTGGAAGCAGTCGTTCCAACTGGCACGGGACGGTCTCGTGTCGAACGTTCCGGAGGTGACGCCGTGACGTCGGGGCCACAGTTCTTCGGCAAGTACCGGGCCACGGTCCTCAACAACACCGACCCGCTCCTGCAGGGCCGCATCCAGGTGCAGCTGGGAGACCGGTACGGCATGTTCCCGTCCACCTGGGCACTGCCCGCGGTGCCCTTCGCCGCCAAGGGCATGGCCGGCGTGGTGGCGCTGCCGCAGGTGGGCAGCATGGTCTGGATCGAGTTCGAGGCCGGGGACCCGGACTATCCGATCTGGACCGGCGCGTTCTGGCCCGACCCGGCCGGGTTCCCCGCGTTGGCGATGGCGGGCGCGACGCCGGCGACGCCCAACATCCACCTCCAGACCAGCACGGGGGTGTCGGTCACCCTGTCGGACCTGCCGGCGAAGCAGGTCCAGGTGCTCACCCCGACCGGCGCGATGATCACCATCGGCGCGGCCGGGATCAGCATCACCAACGGCCAAGGCGCCTCGATCGTCATGGCCGGGCCCTCGGTCATCATCAACGGCGGCGCGCTGGTCGTCACCTGAAGCTGCGGGGAGACACGATGCCTGGACCCCTCCTGCACACCGGCGCCACCTGCACCTGCCCGCACGGCGCGCCGCTGAACATCGTCGCCGCGAGTCCGCGGGTGACCGTGTCGGGCATGCCCGTCGCGGTGCTCACCGACCAGGGCCTCGTTGCGGGCTGCCCGTTCACGGTCCCCGTGCCCAAGCCGCAGCCGTGCCTGACCACGCGTTGGCTCGCCGGGGCGGCCCGGGTGACGGCGTCGGGGCAGCCGGTGCTCGTCAACCCGTCGGTCGCGTTGTGCTTCTCCGCCGACCAGATTCCCGCCGGCCCGCCGATCGTCGCTGCCAGCCAGACGAGGGTGGTCGCCACATGAGCAGACTCGCCTTCCCCTTCGGTCCCACCGGGCTGGGACGATCCGGCACCGTGACGTTCGGCAGCGACGCCCACGTGCGCCACATGCTCGAACTGCTGATCTTCACCGTGCCCGGCGAGCGGGTGATGCGCCCGGAACTCGGCAGCCCCGTGCGGCAGATGGTCTTCGGCCCGGCGGGCGGGCCGACGGCCGTCGCGCTCGAGGCGGCCCTGCAGGCGGCGGTCCAGCAGTGGCTGGGCGATGTGCTGACCCTGCTCGACCTCACCGTGACGGTACTGGAGGCGGACGCGGCCATCGAGGTCGCGATCACGTACGAGACCCGCGCCGACCGCACGGCCGGCGAACTGCGCGTGCGCCGGGACCTGACATGACCGGGGCACGCTACGCCTGCTGCGACGAGCGGCGCCGGGCCAAGCTCGCCGGGCCCGATGCCCCCCCGGATTGCTCCGGCATCGACTACCTCGAAGTCAGGCAGGGCGCCCTGGTTTCCGACCCGACCGAGATCGACATCGTGCTGGTCAAGCCGCTGCCCCTGCCCGCGGCGGCGCTGGACGGGAGCAACATCCGCATCACCGGAGGCGTCCGCTTCCCCGCGCCGGCCGTGGCCCCATCGGTGCAGGAGATCCCGGGTGGGGCCAGCGTCTCGACGTACCGGGTCACCGTGCCGGGCGGCCAGCCCACCGACTTCTCCACCTACCGCCTGGCGATCGTGTCCGGCCCCGGCTCCGACGCCCCGCCGGACTTCCTCGACCCGCGGCTGTCCGCCGTGGACTTCTCGTTCAAGGTCGACTGCGGGTCCGACGGAGACTGCGCCCCCGGCTGCCGCGGCATTCCCGAGACTCCCCCGCCGGAACTTGTGTTCGACTACCGCACCCGCGACTGGGAGGGCTTCCGCCGACTGATGCTGGACCGGTTGTCGGCGCTGGTGCCCGGCTTCGCGTCCGACGACCCGGTCGACCTGACGACGACGATCGTGGAGGCTCTGGCGTACCGAGCCGACCAGCAGAGCTACCGGCTCGACTGGGTGGGGACCGAGTCGTTCCTCGACACGGCCCGCAGCCGTACGTCGGTGGTGCGGCACGCGCGGCTCGTGGACTACCGGCCGGGCGAGGGGGCGAGCGCACGGGCGTACGTCGCGTTCGCCTTCACCTCCGACGGCGCGTTCCCCGACGGCTTCGCCCTCCCGGCCGGCACCCCGATCCTGCCCCGCTCGGAGGGTCTGCCCACGGTCGTGTCGCCGGCGGAGTACGAGACCCTGCTCTCGGCCGCGCCGGTCGGACCGGTGGTCTTCGAGACGATGGCCGACCGCCCACTATGGCAGTGGCAGTCGTCGATCGCCGTGCACACCTGGGGCGACGAGGAGTGCGCCCTCGCCGCGGGGGCCACCGCGATCACCCTGGTCGACGGCAGCTCGGGCGGCCCAGGGGGGCTGGCCGTCGGGGACCTGCTGCTGCTGGCCGAGGTCGCCGCGCCGGACACCGGTGAGGCCGCCGACGCGGACCCGGCCCGGCGCCACGTCGTACGCCTGACCCGCGTGACAACGGTGAGGGACGTGCTGGCCCCGGGGCTCGCCCTGGTCGACGTCGAGTGGGACGCCGCGGACGCCCTGCCGTTCGACCTCGTCGTCTCGGCCCTGGTGCCGGCGCCCGCCGGTCCGGCACGGCGGGTGGTCTGCGCCGCTGCCCAGGGCAACGTCGTGCTGGCAGATCATGGCGCTACTCTTCCGCCGGCGGCTCACCTGGGCCTGCCGCCCGCCACCACGGCCAGGCTGGCACCCCGGCTGGATCCGCCCGCCCCCGAGGAGGGGGTCGCGTGGCGACCGCGGCTGACCGGCGGCCGGCTGGCGCGCGTCGCCGAGCACGGTCCCGCCGACCGCCCGCCGCTGCCGGCGGGTCGGCTGGCCGCGGTCGACCCGGCCGCCTGCCTGCCCGCCGTGACCCTGCTGGACGCGTTCGCGACCTGGGGGGTGTGCCCGGACCTGCTGGCGAGCGGGCGCTTCGCCCGGGACTTCGTCGTCGAGTCGGACGGTACGGGATCGCAGACCCTCCGCTTCGGCGACGGCGTCCACGGCCTGCCCCCCGCGACAGGGGCGACGCTGGGTGTGAGCGGCCGGTTCGGGTCGGGCACGGTGGGCAACCTGGGGCTCGGCGCCCTGGGCCACGTCGTGGTGGCCGACACCTATCGCCAGATCCGGATCGGCGCGGTCACCAACCCGCTGGCCGCCGCAGGCGGCGCGGAGCCGGAGGGGATCGCGGCCGTCCGGGTGGCCGCCCCGCAGGCGTTCCGCGTGCAGGAGCGAGCGGTGACGGCGAAGGACTACGAGGCGGCCGCGCTGCGCTTCCCCGGGGTGGCCAACGCCGTGGCCGTGCCCCACTGGACGGGCTCGTGGCAGACCGTGGTGATCCACCTGGACCGGCAGGGCGGCGCGGCCGTCGACGAGGCGTTCCGCCACGGCCTCCTCGCCCACCTGGAGCGGTACCGCCTGGCCGGCTTCGACGTGGCCGTGCGGCCCGCCCGGGCGGTGCCCCTCGACGTCGAACTGGCCATCTGTGCCGCGCCCGCCGAGATCCGCAGCGACGTCGGCCGGCGGATCCGCGCCGCCCTGTCGCCCTTCGGTTCTGGCAGCACGCCCGGCTTCTTCCATCCCGACCGGTTCACCTTCGGCACACCGCTGTACCTCTCGGCACTGCTCGCCGCCGTCATGGCCGTGCCCGGGGTGCAGAGCGTGACGCCGGTGGTGTTCCAACTCTTCGGTCGCACGGCCCAGGACGAGATCGCCCTGGGCGTCATCCGGCCCGCCGCGACCGAGGTCCTCGAGCTGCGAGACGACCCGAACCTGCCCGAACGGGGCCGGCTCAGGATCACGATGAGGGGGGGACGATGAGCGGCGACGACACCCGGTGCCGGTGCGGGGACGCCGGGTCCTGCGGCTGCCCCGACCCGGCCGCGGCCGGTCGGGTGCCCGGCGATCCGCCCCGCTTCCGGCACTCCGCGATCCTCGGGCGGATGCTCGACCGCATCACGCGGGCCGAGGCCTTCGGCTCCCGTCCCCTGGCCGGACTGGGCACGCGAGCCACGGACGACCCGGCCATCGCGCTGCTCTCCGCAGCCGCAGGCACCGCCCACGTGCTCGGCTGGACGCTGCACCGCCTGTACGCCGACGGCACCCTCACCGCCACCGAGGACCGCGCCGCGCTCACCTCGCTGACGGGGCTGCTCGGGCACGAGCCGCGCCCGGCGATCTCGGCGTCAACGGTGCTGTCGTTCACCCTCGACGATCTCCCGGGCGCCCCGTCGACGGTCACGATCCCGAAGGGCACGAAGGTCGCCTCGATCCCCGACCAGGGGGAGAAGCCGCAGACGTTCGAGACCGACGCCGACATCGAGGCGCGTACGGCGTGGAACGAGATCCGGCCGCTGCGCGCGCCGGCCCCGACCAAGATCACCACCTCGACTGCCGAGATCACCGTGCACGGCGGGGACCTCAACGCCCGCGTCGGCGACCGGGTTCTCGTGTGGGCTGGCGAGAGCCCAGGGAAGGTCACCTGGCTCCTGGCCCGGGTCACCGCCGTCAACGGCTCCGCCGCGATCGACCCGGCGGCGCCACCGCCTACCGTCCTCGGACTCGCCGGCCAGCGCGAGATCACCGCCCCCGCCAACCGGACGACCCCCGCGGCGCAGGGCACCGTGATCCTGCTCGGCGCGCGGGCCCGGGCGTTTGGCGCGATGGCGCCCGACATCACGTTCATGCCCGAATCCGTGCGCCAGGCGCGCGGCCAGAAACTCCCCGACCCGAAGCCCGGCGAGCAACCAACTGGAGACGGCCTGCCGATCGAATGGAAGGACCTCGTCCTGGGACCGACGGACAAGAAGCCGTGGCCGGTGCACCTCGACGCCGTGCATCCCGAGGCCGCGCCCGGTCGGGCCGTCGTCCTCGAGACCAGCGGCGGCACGCCCGGGCCCACCATCGGCCGGATCGCCTCCGCCGTCGAGACCTCCCGCTCCGACTTCGGGCTGTCAGCCCCGTGCACGCTGGTCGGCATCGAGATCGACAAGGACACCGCGGACAGCCTCAACAAACTCGTCCGCCAAACGGTGATCCACCTGGAGACCGCCCGGGCGACCCTCGTCGTCCCGCCCGCCGACCCGGTCCTCCCGCTCACCGACACCAGCCCGCAGGCGGCCCCCCAGCACCCGGACCTCCCACCGGCGAACCAACCGGACCGGCTCTACGTCGAGGGCATCGCCCCCCTGCCGCCGGGCCGCCGCGTCGTTGTCACCGGCCGTGACGCCGACGACACGACGACGGTCGTCGAGGCCGCCACGATCGCGTCAGCGACGACGGTGACCGGGAAAGGATCAGCCGGACCCGCCACGCTCCTCGTCTTCGACGCCCCGCTGGCGGGGCGATGGCGCTCCGCCACGCTCACCATCCTCGGCAACTCGGTCGCCGCCACCCAGGGCGAGACGCCGGCGATGGGAGCGGAGACGCTCGGCTCGGGCAATCCGGCGACGCCGCTGCCGCACTTCGTGCTGAAGCAGAAGCCGTTGGCGCACGTCCCGGCGACCGGCCCGACGGGGTACGCGCCGGCGATCGAGGTGCGGGTCAACGACCGGACGTACGAGCGCACCGACAGCCTCTTCGGCGAGGGGCCCGACAGTCGACGCTTCCGGGTCCTGGCCCGGGGGGACGGCGGCTCGGACGTGCAGTTCGCCGGCCGTCTGCCCAGCGGGACGGGCAACGTCGTCGCGCTGTACCGCACTGGTGGCGGCTCGGCCGGAAACGTGGCGGACGGGCGGCTCACCCAGTTGATGACGCCGGTTCTCGGCGTACGGTCGGTCACCAACGCCGCGCGGGCCGAGGGTGGCCGGGACCCCGAGACCCTCGACGAGATCCGCACCGCCGCGCCCAAGGCGATCCGGAGCCTGGACCGCGCTGTTTCGCTGACGGATTACGAAGCCTTCGCCGAGGGGTACTGCGGGGTCGGCAAGGCCGCCGCGGTACAACTGCGCTCCGGCATGCGCCGCATCATCTGCCTGACGATCGCCACGACCACCCTGAGCCCGCCGCAGCCGGGGTCGGACCTGGTGAAGGGCCTCCGCGACGCGATCCTCGCGGCCGCACCACCCGGCACCCACGTGCGGATCGCGGGATTCGTCGACCTGCCGATGTCGCTGCAGATCTCCCTGGCGACCGATCCCGCGTTCCGGCGCGGCACCGTGGAGGCCGCGGTCAGGACGGCCGTGGAACGCGACTTCGGCCGGGCCGCCCGTCGCTTCGGCGAGGCCGTGCACCGCTCGCAGGTCCTGGCCACGGTGCAGAAGGTGCCCGGCGTGGTCGCGGCGCTGCTCACCATGTTCTCGGCCAAGGGCGCCGACGAGGAGGCCACAGAGGACGCCGAGGGCCGGTTGCCCTGCCCTGGTCCGCGCCTCACCGAGGGGGTACTCGAGCCGGCCAGGCTGCTCTCGGTGTCCGCGGAGGCGATCACGTTCAAGGAGCTGACGCCATGACGAATCAGAGCGCCTCCGGCGCCGCCCCTCCGGCCGCCCGGGTGGAGGCCGTCGCCGACGCGCTGTACCGGCTCCTGCCCGCGCACGTGCGCCAGGTGGACATGTCCTCCGGCGGAGCGCTGCGGGCACTGTTCGGCGTGCTGGCGCTCCCCAGCGCGGAGATCGACGCGGAGACGGACGCGTTCTACGACGCCCTCTTCGTGGAGACGGCCGGCGAGTCCGCCCTGCCGGCGATCGCGTCCCTCGTCGGCGCCGCTCCGCTACGGCCCCTGCCGGACTCCCCCCTCGGCCAGCGGGCCTACATCGCGAACACCGTGCGCTATCGCCGAGGCAAAGGCACCGCCCGAGTGCTCGAGGCACTGGCCGCGGACGTGAGCGGTCTCGGCGCCGTCGTCGTGGAGTACTTCCAGCGCTTGTCCCGGCTCAACCACCTCATCGACGTCCGCCCCGACCGTCCGGGCACCGCCACCCTGGTCGACGGCGGCACCATGTCGCGGGCCGGCAGCGCGTTCGACACCCTGCCGCGCCTGCTCGACATACGCCCGATCAGCCGCGCGCGTCCGGGACGAACCACCGGACGCCACGGCATCACGGCTGTCGGCATCCACCTCGTGCGCCCCGTCGTACCGCACTTCCCGGCCCCCGACCGGAGGCCGTCGTCGCAGATGCTCCCGCCCCAGGATGTCTCCGGGGTGCCCGTGGCCCGGCCCTGGGTCGTCGCCGGCACTGCCCACCCGGGCTACTTCCAGCTCGCGGCACAGCCGGGGGCCGCGCTGCGGCTGTTCAGCCCCGACCGGCGCACCGACGCGGCGGGCGGGCGGCTCCAGGCCCGCGACCTCGCGGACCGGCTGCAGCGGCTGCCTCTGCACCGCGAGACCGACGAACTGCGCCGCGCCAGCCTCGAGGAAAGGCCGGCGCGGTTGCCTGGCCGCCCGTGGTTCGACGAACGCGGGCAACCGTTCACCGTGTACCTCCGACGCGCCACCGAGACGGCCTTCACCCGCGTGCCGCCCGCACAGGTCCTCATCGCCAATCTCGAGACGCCGCCGCCGGCATCGGGTGCCAGGCCGGCGGCAGAGCTGGAATACGCCTGGTTCGGCCCGGGACCGGCCGCCCCGGTGCCGGGTAAGGGGAAGCACCCCATCGCGTGCGCGGTCGACCCGGTGACGGGACGACTCATGGTCGCCGAGCCGGGCTCCGGGGCCAGCGACGTCGCGGAGGTGCGGGTGGCGTACGGCACCGGTCTCGGCCGTGCCATCGGCGCGGGAGCCCAGGACCGCGGGGACCCGGACCAGCCGTTCGAGATCCGGGACGCGGGTGGAATGACCGACCTCGTCTGGGTCGTCGACCCGACGCGGCAGGCCGCCGGCTCGGCGGAGACGGGGAGCCGTACGGTGCCCAGCCTGGCGGCCGCACTCGCCGAGGCGGCAGTCCAAGGGGCGAAGCGGCGGAGTTTCGTGCTGCTGGGGCGCTGCGACCTGGAGGGCGCACCGGGGGGAGCCAGCACGATGGGCGTCACCCTGCCAGCCGAGTCGGAGATCCACCTCGTCGCCGCCGAGTGGCGCGCACCGAAGCCGGTGCCCGGCGTACCGGCCGACGCCGCGCTGCGGGGCTTCATCATCCGACGCGAAAGACGGTTCACGGTGGACGCACCGCTGCGCGTGACGCGCGGCTCGGGCCCGGCCACCGCGCAGGCGGGACGTCTCGTGCTCGACGGACTCGAGCTCACGCAGGGACTGAAGCTGGCGGTCGGCTCGGTGAGCGCGGTGGACCTGCGGTACGTGACGCTGCGATCGCCGGGCAGAACCGCGCTGACCGCCACCGGCTCCCTGCCCCCCGTGCGGATCTCCGTCGACAGTTCGATCTGCGGCCCGATCCGGCTCGGCACGGCCACCACCCAGGTGAGCGGGGAGCTCGACATCCGCGACAGCGTGGTCACCGCCGACGGCGCGGGAGGGGACACCATCGCCGCGCCGGGCCTCGACTGCGCGCTGTGCAACGTGACCGTGCTGGGCCCGTCCGCCATGCGCGCGCTCAGCGCCACAAACACGATCTTCACCGCGGCCGTCACCGTGACCCGCCGACAGACCGGCTGCGTACGCTACAGCTTCGTCCCCGCCGGTTCTGCCACCCCGCGTGCGTTCCGCTGCCAGCCCGCCCTCACTCTGGCGGACACCGCGGCGGCCAAGGGCGCCCCGTTGACGCCGGACGAGGCGGCGAGCCTCCGGCTGTCCGTCCAGCCCGTGCTGATGGACGTTACCGCCGACGAGCCGGCGCTGGCGATGCTGCACCCGCTGTGCCCGGACGCCATCCGGACGGGCGGCGAGGGCGAATGCGAGATGGGCGCCTTCGCCCGGGCCGCGTTCGGTATCGCCACGGCCAACCTCGTCTCGCTCCTCGACGACTTCCTGCCCGTCGCCCTCGAGGCCGGTGTCATCGACGACACCCGGTCCGCAGCCGTCGCAGCCCGGAGGAACCTGCCATGACGATTCGCAACGACGCAACCCGCCAGACGCTGCGGCCGGCGGACCAGCGGCGCCCGCGCTCGGTCGTCGCCCGGCAGGGGCAGGTCCTGTTGGAGGCCGACATCGACCAGCAGGCCGGGCACCTGCTCGACCGGGTCGAGACGGGCGCCGACGACACCTTCGGCAGCGCCGGCCGGCTCGTCGTACCCGCCGGGTCGACCGGTTTCGAGGTGACGCCCGCGGCAAACCCCAGCGCGTGCGGGATCGGCACGGGCCACGGCTACCTGGCCGGCTGGCTCGTGGAGAACGTCCTCGCCGGATGCACCCTCGCGACCCAGCCGCACCCGCGGGACGACAGCAGCCCGCCGACTCCCGTCCTGCTCGCGCTCAAGGCCCTCGTGCGGCACGTCGACCCGGTCGAGGAGCCCGCGTTCGCCGACCCGGCCTTGGGCGACGCGCAGGCCTCCGGCCGGGCACTCGTCGACTGGCAGGTCTTTCCGTTCGCTCCCGGGGGCGCGTGGAGCAAAGCCCCGGACTGCGCATCGGTCTCCGCAGCCCCCGGCTGGAAACAACTGGTCGCCCCGTCGACGGGGCTGCTCGAGGTCATCCCGAGCAGTTCCGCGCCGGCCACCAACCCGTGCTCGCTGGCTCCCACCGGCGGGTACTCCCGCGCGGAGAACCTCCTCTACCGCATCGAGGTCCACGGCGGCACCGCCCGCTCGGACTTCCCCACCGCTGACGGACCCCGGTACCAGCTCAAGGGCCTGAAGATCAAAATGTCCCGGCGTAACGCCTCGGTCATGGCCCGGATCAAGGGGGTCAACGGCGCTGACGTCGAGGTCGAGCCGCCTTCCCTGGATCCGCTGAACTGGTTCGCGCCGGGAGCGTACGCCGAGGTCGTCTCCGTGCACGACGATGTCGACCCGCGCGACGCCCACGCGACTGAGCGGCTCTTCCGCGTCGCCCGGGCCACGGACACGATCGTCACGCTCGAGTCCGCGGACACCGCCCTGTTGAAGAAGGCCAGTGAGGAGGACGGCTGGTTCCTTCGCCTCTGGGACGCCTTTGCGAACGGCGACGGCGTCGCAACCGTGGTGACAACCGGATCGGAGCTCTCGCCGGTCATCGACCTCGGGGACGGGCTCGGCGTGCAACTCGGCTCCGGCAACGCCACGGATGCCGTCTTCCGTCGCGGCGACTACTGGACCTTCGCGGCCCGCGCCGACGGCACGGTGGACTGGCCGACCGGCAGTCGCGAGACGCCCCACGGACCCGTGACCCGCTACGCACCTCTCTCCGTGCTCACCGGGTCCGCACCCAAGGCGGAGGACTGCCGGATCCGGCTCGCCACGCTGACCGACCGAACGCTGCTGTACCGGGGCGGCGACGGCCAGGCCGTTGCCGTGCCGGCGGGCGGCGGGTTCGTGCCGCTGCCCGCCCGGCTGCGGGTCGCGGTGATGCGGGGGAAGACGCCGGTCAAGGGGGCCACGGTGCGCTGGAGCGTGCCGGCAGCCAATCCGGCCAACCCCAAGTGCCGCATCGACGGGCAGGAGTTGGATGCCAATAAGGCCCACTCTGCCGTCACCGGTGCGAACGGGCTGTGCGAGGTGGACTGGGAGATCGACGCCGGGCACGCGTCGGTGGTCCATCAGGTGCAGGCCGAACTCATCTCGGCCTCCGGCACCGCTGAGGGCGAGGCTGTCGTGTTCACGGCGTCGTTCCGCACCGCCGCCACGACGAGCTACGAGCCCGGAGCCTGCAAGGTCCTGGCAGGGGCGGCCACCGTCCAGGAAGCGCTCGACCGACTGTGCCTCAACCTCGGCGGATCGGCGGAGCCTGAGACGCTTGAGATCACGTCGATCCGTCTGATCAGAGACGGGAAGTCAAGAATCGACCTCGTCCGCGACGAGTTCATCCTCAACGGGCTCGACGTGCCTCACGACGCGTTCACCGACGGGATAGGCATCGGTGTGACCGGTCCGGAGATCGAGATGAGGCCGCAGGAGCAGGACCCGATCGTCGAGGTCGAGCTCGACCTGCCGTACCCGACAACGGACTTCGACCGGTTCTACTGGGCGAAGGCGTCGCGGTGGCCCGAAGGCCGGCCCCGGATCACCGGCCCGTTCGGATTCCGACGGATGCGCCTCGACGGGACGGTGGCAGTCAACTCCAAGCGCGACGAGACGTACGAGGCGGGTCTGATCTGGCGCCCGAGCCGGCAGGCGAGAGAGTTCCTGGAGACGATTCCCAACCATCGCTGCGGATACGCCGCCCACCTCTACCTCGGCGAATTGCAGGAGATGGGCTGGGAGTTCGACGACGAGTATCCCCGGGTGTTGTGTCGCCTGCGCGTCCGCTCCGGTCACGTCTGGAGCATGAAGACAAAGAGTCGGGACCGCGTCTACCTGAACGCCGAGCACCTCGGCATCGCGGAGGCAGCGACCGGTCGCGAGCTGCTGCGCGCCGACCGTGATCCGCAACGCGCCGCAGATCTCGACCTGTTCTTCTACCTGACGATCCGGGAGCGATGAGCTCGGAGAGCTCCGCGCTTGTGGTGCGAGGCGGGCGACGGGAACGCCGACGCCGTGATCGTCGATGCCGGATCGGCCTATGGTCACCGACAAGACGCGGTGAGTAAGGTGCTTCGGCAGGCGTACGATCCGCAACGGTGACGGGGTGTCCGGGGCGCGCGTGGGCGGTGACGTGCCGGCCGTCTCTTGTGGATGGCGCGGCGGGCAGGAGGTGGGGCATGCCGGTCAGGGGCCAGCGGGTGGTACGTCGCACCCTCGGCAGGCGGTTGACCCGGCTCCGGCTGGCCAACGCCAAGACCCGGCGCGAGGTGGCCGAGGCGAGGCTCGGCATTTCGGAGCCGACGCTGCACCGGATCGAGACGGGCAAGGTCCCGGTGACGGCGGCGAACGTGCGGGCGCTGTGCTGGCTGTACGGCGTCGACCAGAGCGTCACCGACGCGCTGGCCGAGCTGGCGGTGGGCACCTCGCAGGAGGAGTGGTGGGACTCCAACCCCGTGATCCCTGACTGGTTCAAGCTCTACGTCGGCCTCGAGGCCAGCGCCTCCCAGATGTGCACCTACTACAGCGAAATCCTTCCCGGCGAGTTGCAGACCGAGCAGTACGCGCTGGCGGTGTTCGCGGCCGAGCAGGCGGCCGACGAGGAGACCGCGCAGCGGCATGTCAAGCTGCGGATGCAGCGACAGAAGGCGCTGTTCGCGCGTGAGCCGGCGCCGCGGTTGGCGTTCGTCCTCGGCGAGAATGTGTTGGCCCGACCGGTCGGCGGCAAGGCGGTCTTCGACGCGCAACTTGAGCACTTACGGGACATCGCGAAGCATGACGCCGTGGATATCAGGGTGCTGCCGTTCTCGGTCGGTGCGCATGCGGCGATGGCCGGCGCGTTCCGCATCCTGGACTTCGACGACCCGGACGACCCGGACACGGTCTACCTGGAGTCGCACGTTGGAGCGCTCTATGTTGACGAGCAGCACGAGGTGGACGAGTACCGGCGAATATTCCAATTGATCCACGATCTCGCCGTCCCACTGGAAGAACACCGATAGATGCCTGCCGGTACGATCTGCTCGGTCTGCTCAATTCCGTAGAGCCTGTACGACTACTCACCGAAGGGGTGGCATGGCTGGTACGAGCAACGGCGGCGATGCAAAGTCGGCGACCGCGGCCAGGATCTACGACTACTACCTCGGCGGCACACACAACTTCCCGGCAGACCGCGAAGCTGCCGAGGCGATGCTGCGAGTGTTTCCGGGGGTGCCGGAACTCGCCCGGACCAACCGGGCGTTCTTGCGGCGTGCCGTGCGCTACCTGGCCGCGTCCGGGGTGCGTCAGTTCCTCGATATCGGCTCGGGCATCCCCACCGAGGGCAACGTCCACGAGATCGTCCAGCAGGTCGCGCCCGGTGCCCGGGTGGTCTATGTGGACATCGACCCGGTGGCGGTGGCGGAGAGCCTGGAGCTTCTCGAGGGCAACGAGCTCGCCACGGCCATCATGGGCGACCTCCTCGAACCTCAGGCGATCCTCTCGCACCCGCAGGTCAAGGAGCTGCTCGACTTCGATCAGCCGATCGGGCTGCTGTTGGCCGCGGTCCTGCACTTCGTACCCGATGACGAGGCCGCGTACGAAGCGGTGGGGCAGTTGCGTGCGGCGCTCGCGCCGGGAAGCTACGTCGTTGCCTCGCACGCTACGGCCGACAACGTGGATCACGACCAGGACGACCTTGACGTCGCCCATGACACCTATCGGCAGAAGACCGCGACTCCACTCGGCCTGCGTAGTCGGTCGCAGTTCGAACGGTTCTTCACCGGCCTCGAGCTTGTCGAGCCGGGCCTGGTGTGGCTACCGCTGTGGCGGCCCGCCCCCGACGACCCCCAGCACTTCATCGACGCCCCCGAGCGCAGTTCCGGCCTGGCAGCCGTGGGACGAGCCCTCTAGTCGAGCGCGTCAAGCAGACGTGGGCCCGCCGGCGGTGTGCCGGCGGGCCACATCTTGGTTGTCGTCGGGTCGGGCGCCCGACTAGCAGTCCTGCGTGCCGTCCTAGCCCAGGAGCTGGTCGAACTCTCCTCGCTTGGCGCCGTAGAGAAACGAGTCCCACTCCTCCGCGGTGAACCGCACGACACCGGCGGACGGGTTTTTGCTGTTACGGACCTCGATCAGGCCGTCGTGGTGGCGAGCCTGAACACAACTGCCCCCGTTGCCAGTCGACCTGCTGGACATGATCCACCCGATGTTGTCAGGCATCAGTTGCTCCTCCATGGACGGCGTGCGCCGACCGATCTGTAAATCCTGGGCCTCTCCCCTATGCGATTGCAGACCGTGCAGTCACGTGCTGTAGTCGTCGCCAGGAAAGGGTGAGGACTCAGAGAGCCCGTTTTCCCAGGTCATCGGCCGTCCCTCGCTCCTTGCACCCTAGACGCGCGCGCTCGCCAGGAAGCGAGCCGCACGAAGGGTAACTGAAAACCGCCACCGTGCACGATGTCTCGGTGATGCCTTGTCTGCGTGAAATCTTGCATGGACCTCATTGCGCTGGCATGCTCGTGGAAGCCCAACATCAGCAACAGATGAGCGAGCCGACCCGCCACAGCGGAGGGGTGAGGATGATGTCCGCGGCGCCACCAAACCCGAACCACCAAACGCTGGCCGCCGTGACTCCGGCAGACGGAGTCTGCCCGGGGGACCGTGTTTGGGTGCGATGCGCCGGTTCATGGCGGCCCGGCATCGTCCTGCACTCCACAGAGTCCGCGGCGACAGTGCGATTCCGCCCGGCGGAGACCCTGGGCACCGGAGTGGACACCGTAACCCCCAACAGCCTCCGCCCCCGCCACGACGACGACCCCTACCTCGACAAGGCGGCGCTCGCCGACCCCGATCGGCCCGCGTCAGCTCTCGCAACCCGCACCCCCGCCGGCAACATCGGCTAACTCGCCGAAGACTGCTCAGGTCCCGGGTGGTCCCGGGTACCCCAGATGGCTGCCAGCCCACCCGATACCCCCGGGCGGTTGCTTCCACTCGTTGGCGTGCCTTCTCGGGATCGACAGGTTAGGCCAACGCTTGCGCGCCGCTTGCCGGCTGGCGCCTACCGCTGCACCAAGCTCGGGATAGCCGGCCCCGCACATCGCCGCTTCCTCTGCGCTGGCGGATACCAGGTCGGCGAGAAGCCGACGCATCTGCTCCCCCGCCGCCATGCGGGCCAGGTGAGTCCGCATCCCGTCCGGGTGGCTCCGCTCGTGGTCTGCGTTGCGCTGGGCATCCATGTCAGGCGCGTCCAGCCGCCGCGCCCAATCGGCGGCGACAGCACTCAGTTCCCGCCGTAGTTCCTGCCGCTCGTCCGACGTCAGCTCCCACATCATGGGCTCCCTCGTCAATGGCCTCTCACCCTAGAATCAGTTCGACAACCAGGGTTGTCAACCCTTGAGTAGACGGTCCCTTGGCCGGCATGGTGCGGCGAACCTTCCACCATGTGGGCCCGGTCAGCATTCGTGGTCGGTACCATGGCCGGGATGCCGGTCAAACAGCTCAAGGTGGGTTGCGGGTACGCGATCTCGACAGATCTTTTGGTCTCTACCTACGACTCGGCTTCCGGCACCTTCCCCAGCCCGAACAGGCACACCTGCGCCACCTGGCCTTCGGGCACACCTGGCTAATCTTGTCCGATTTATCCCGCCACGGCTATCACAACGCCGAGCGCGAGCGTCAGGCCCGACTCGGGCCGCCTGGACTCGGCTTCGTGCTCGCCGTACCAACCACTGATCTCGACGCGGTGTCCGACGAGGATGGCCTGCACGGCCGGGTGAGGCCCGGAGGCCTCAGTCCCCGGTGGAACCGGCAGCCTCGACGATCGAGACGGGAGTGCCGAGTTCGACGGTCCGGGAGACGGTGCAGAGCCGGTCGTGCGACTGCTGCAGCGACCGGGGCAGCGCCTCGCGCGCCTTGTCGCCGTCCGCGCCCACCGGGAACGTCACGGTGAACGCGACACGGAGGTTCTGCATCCGGTTTCCTCCGGCCTCGTCCCGGATCTTGTCCCCAGAGACTTCGACGGAGAACTGAGCCGGCTCGGCGCAGCGGCTGGTGATGTGGTCCACGTCGATCGCGGTGCAGCCGCCGATGGCAGCCAGCAGGAGTTCCACCGGCGTGAAGCTGGCATCCTGGCCCGCACCCATCGACATCGATCCGCCGCGGACGTTCCGCACGACGTACTGCCCGACGCTGGTGCGCTCGATCTCCATCGAGCGGAAGGTGTCCTCACTCATGACAGGGAACCTACCCAGGCCTTCTGGGCATCGAGCCACCGGCCTGGCCGGTGGCTCGACTCATCCTCATGTCAGGTCGGAACAGAGCCGACCAGAAGTGCCGCGCCCGCGCTGTGGGCCGCCCACCTGGGTTTCAGCCGAGCGTGATCGCGACCTGAGAGGCTACCGCCCGCCGGGTCCCTGGCCGCGCTATCGGGGCGCCAAAACACAGAACTCGTTGCCGTCGGGATCGGCCATCGCCACCCAGCCGACCTCTTCCTGGCCGGTGTCGATTCGAGTCGCCCCGAGGGAGAGCAAACCGTCGACCTCTGCCTGCCGATCACCGTGGCCAGGTGGAGCGAGGTCGAAATGCACCCGGTTCCTGCCGGCCTTCGGCATCAGCGGCGGGCCACCCCACGTGATCTTCGGACCGCCGTGCGGCGATTGGATCGCGGTCTCCTGGTTCTGATCCCAGACCAACGGCCACCCCAGCGCTTCGCTCCAGAAGTACCCGACTTCCTGTGACCCGTCGCAGGCCAGCGCTCCGACGAACCCGCAGTCGGCAAGGAACTTGTTGCCCGGCTCGATAACGCAGAACTCGTTGCCTTCGGGGTCGGCGAGCACCACATGACCCTCCTCTGGGCGTTGACCGACGTCGATGTGCTGTCCACCGAGTCCCAGCGCCCTGGCCACCGTCCGCTGCTGGTCCTCCAGCGATGTGCTCGTCAGGTCGAAGTGCATCCGGTTCTGGCCGACCTTCTGCTCCTGGGCCTGAACAAAACGGATCCGGAACCCGGTGCCATCACCGGGCAGGAGCACGACGCCGTCGCGCGGATCGTCGGCCATCTCCCAACCCAGGAGCCCGGACCAGAACCGCCCGAGAGGCAACGGTTGGCTCGCATCAAAGCAGACCGCGAACAGTTGACAAGTCATCTCCCCGCCCACCTCCGGTCCGTTGACTGGCCGCCGTCGGCACTCGTCAGCTCTCGGGCCGAAGCCTAGGGGCGAGTCGGCGTCCTCCGCAGCCGAGTTTCGACGGCAGACAGTGAGCGGCCAGCAGCGCGCGCCATCAGCCATCCGCTGATTGGCTCACGGAAGCTCGAAAGAAGGCGCGGTGGGCGCTAGGGCCTGTCTCAAAGTCGGGCTCATTTGATCTTGTGGCAAGATCGCGGGATGCTACGACTAACCGACTTCATCATCGATTGCCCGGACACGATGAAGCTGGCAGCCTTCTACTCTGGGGTGACGGGGCTCCCGGTCAAGGAGGGCAGTAACGAGAACTGGGCCGGTATCCAGTTCGGCGAGATCGAACTGGCCTTCATCCAGGTGGAGGACTACCGCGCCCCGCAGTGGCCCGACAGCGAGCACCCCAAGCAGTTCCACCTCGACTTCGAAGTCGACGACATCGATGCCGAACAGCGCCGCGTCCTGGCCCTCGGCGCGACCCTGCAGCGGGACTGCATCGGCCCCGACGGCTACGGCTTCCGCGTCTACGCCGACCCCATTGGCCACCCCTTCTGCCTCTGCCGCAACAAGGGTGTCATTTGGACCGATCGGGGCCTCATCTGGCCCAAGCGCGACGACTAACGCACCACCCGACCGACCACCGCGGCCCGGCGTATGGCCGCCGGCGACTACGGCTGCTGGGTGCTGCTCCCTCTCTCCCCCCGGGCCCCTTCTACTTGGTGATCGGCGGCGGCACCGCGGGCATATGTGCAGGGAAGGCCCGGGGCTCGGCCACCGCCGAGGCGCGCCGGACCAGCTGACTGGTCCGACGCGCCTGGCCTCGATGAGCTATCGAACAAGAAGGGCGGCTGTCACCGTCTTGAGGTTTGAGTAGCGCCTCGCCGAGGAGTGCGCTTTTGGTGCTTGCTCACTTGCCTGGCTTGTAGCGCCGCTCGATGTGGCCCTTGAGGTCGTCGGGGTAGAAGTAGACGGGCCGGAGGTTGCCGCTCGCGTGACGCTCGGCTTGGTCGGTGAAGTGCGGCGAGTCGGGATGCCCGCTGTTGCCGCCCTCCCGTACCGCCCAGGCGCGCAGCCTTGGCCCAAACTCGACGACCGCTACGAAGGTGTTGCCGCTGCTGGCGTAGAAGCGCTTCGTTCCCGGCTGGCGTGCCCCCGGGTACGTGGCGAGGGAACCCCATGTCCCGGACGTGAAAGGCACCGGGATGCTCGGCTTCGCATCGTCGAAGGTCTGGACGATCTCGCCGTCGTTGCGCTGGAAGCGGTTGATCTCGCCCCAGGGCACTTGCCAGCTGCCGAAATCGTTGTTCAGCCTGTCCACCGCTGCGTCGAGCGAGGCGAGTCGCTGTGCATCAGTGGCGCGTGACCCCGCAGCCCAGAATATGGCGAGCGAGGTCGCGGTCGAGTCCGCGCTCCAGCGATAGTCCCAGCCGCGTAGCAGGCTGATTGGGGCGGTGAGTCTCACCTTCTGCTGGTTGCCCTCAGGCAGTTTGTCCCATGCTGCGACGAGCTGCGGTAGGAGGTCGGCGAAGGCGCCGAGGTAAGTGTCGTAGGCAACATCGCGCAGCGCCTGCGGGGTGAAGTCGTTCCGCGCGGTCATCAACTGGATGACATGCCGCCCGCGCTCGTTCTCGCTGCCGGTGTTGAAGTAGCGGGGATAGTCGGCGGCGTTGGGGCTGTCCGCGCCCGCGCAGGTCCAGGGCCAGTTGTTTGTATTGAATGCCCAGCCGTTCTGCGGGTTCACTGCCTGTGGCATGCTCTCGAGGCTGTGCAGCCCTTGCCAGTCGGTCGCCGGGTCGCTGCCGTCGACGGGCTGGCGATAGTCGAAGCGGTTGTCACGGATCGGCATGAACTGCGGCAACAGGAAGGCCATGTTGCCCTTCGAGTCCGCGAACAACGTGTTGTTCGAGCTGTTGGCCTTGAGGCTCGCCACCTCGATGTAGTCCGCATAGTCCCGCGCCTTGGTGCGCAGGAAGCTTTGCTGCAGCGCCTCGACGGGCTTGTTCATCAGCGCGAAGGCGATCCACTTGCCGGACACCTGGCGCACGATTGGGCCGTGATGCGTGGCGTACGTGGTGAAGCTGCGCTGGGCCTGTCCCGCGTCGGCCGTGCGGTAGGACAGCGTGATCGTCTTCGTCGTCACCGGCCGCTGCTCGTCGCCGTACTGGTAGGAGAGGCTGCCGTTCGCCCCGGTCACGATGGTCTCGGTGAACTCGTCGACGTTGTCGACGGCGGCCGAGGTGTGCATCCAGCCCACGTTCTCGTTGAAGCCCTGGTAGATGAAGAACTGCCCCCAGGTGCTGGCGCCATAGGCGTTGAGTCCTTCGCCGCTGGTCATATGCAGTTCCGAGCGGAAATAGTAGCTGGTGTGCGGGTTGATCAGCAGCAGCGCCCTGCCGTTTTGCGTGTGGCTCGGAGCGATCGCGATGCCGTTCGAGCCCGAGGGCTCGCGGAACGGCACTTCGGCCTCCGCCTCGGTCATCATCGCCACCGCGTTGTTGTCGTAGAAGGCCCTGAGCTGGGTGAGCGACACTCGCTCGATGTCGCCACCGATGCTGCCTTCGCTGAAGCTCAGCGCCATCCAGGGATCGAACCGTGTGATCACGCGCGGGCGCACCTCGGGGTGCGTCGCGAGATAGTAGTTCAGCCCGTCTGCCCATGCGTCCATCAGCTTGCGCAGCCAGGCCGGGCTACTCGCGTAGAGGTTCTTCAGCACCTCCGGGTCGATGAACAGGCGCTGGCGCAGGTCCTGCCAGATCGCAGTCTCGCCCTCGGCCTCGGCGAGGCGGCCGAGGCTGACCAGATAGTTGCGTTCGATGCGGTTGAAGTCGTCCTCGGCCTGGGCGTAGATCATCCCGAACACCGCGTGGGCATCGGTTTTGCCCACCACATGCGCGATCCCCCACTCATCGCGGGTGATCGTCACGTGCGCCGCTTGCTGGTTCCAGCGGGCATGGTCGGGCGGAGTCTGTTGGGGAGCGGCGAGTGCACCGGATGGCATCCCCGCCGCGGCTGCGGCGGCTCCAGCGGCCAGTCCGGCTGCTCCGCCCAGGATGCGGCGCCGGCTCAGCCCTTTGTTCTGTGCGTGGTTCATCCGTCGGTCCACCTTCCTCCGGGCAAGGGATCGTGCCCGGTTTACGCGACATCTGCCGGGGTGAGGCTTCCCACCACCGTTCGATGACGCTTTCGAGGGCCGATACGAGCCGCGGAGGAAATCCATCTCCGCGTTGCGACTGCCACGTCGCATTGCTGGATCCGTGGCGCCATATTCCGACCCATTGATACGGTTACGGGTCGCCGATTCCGGACTCCCGTTTCCTCTATTGGAAAAGCGTGACTTGATGCCATCCGCTCGCATGTCAGGGCGGCTGGACGCAGCGACAGTCGGGCGGCTGGCCGGTGGCTGGATTGCCGCCGTGCGGCCAAGGAACGCGCAATGATCATCGACGTCTCCCGGACCGCTTGGTGATCGACATTCTCTGAAAATGAATACCACTCGCTCTCGCCGGACATCAATAGAGGCAAGCAAATATTTGACTGTGAGACATGCTCGTGATAATCGACATCCATCACACCGTGCCTGTCCCGAACGACGCCGGCGGACAGGTCTACCTCGACTCCACACCCCAGCCGGACCTACTCATCGACATCTTCGGCGCACCCGCACGGGTGACCGGCGGGACAGAACCTCGGCGGCTGGTGATATGTCCCCGCCCTGGATCGCTGGGTCCAGCCGCCTGCGTCACCCCGCGCCGAGCGGTTGTAGCCTCGGCCCCTATGAGTTGGCTGCCTGAGGACTTCGTCCACCCCGTCTACGTGCCCGTGCCCAACACCGCGCTCCACCTGCGGCCGATTCGGGAGGCGGACGCCGCGCGCGACTATCCCGCCGTGATGGGCTCCCGAGAGCGCTTGTGGGAGATCTTCGGCCCGGCCTGGGCCTGGCCCAAGGAGACGATGACCTATGAGGAGAACCGCATCGACCTGCTGCGGCACGAGAAGGAGATAGCCGCGCACCAGTCGTTCAACTACGCGTTGCTGGACGAGGAGGAGACGACGATCTTCGGCTGCGTCTACATCGATCCACCCGAGCGCACCGGCGCGGACGGAGAGGTCTCCTGGTGGGTGGTGGACGACCTCGTAGGCGGCGGGGTGGAGCGTGCGCTCGACGCGCTGGTGCCGCGATGGATCGCCGCCGACTGGCCTTTCCGGCAGCCCCGTTATCTGGGCCGCGACATCGCCTGGCAGGACTGGCTCGCGCTGCCGCACGCCTCGTGACCCGCCGACTGCCATGAGAGCTCAGTGTTCAAGGAACGTGTCGTCCTCGGGCTGATCGTGCAAGAGACGCCTCCCGCCTGCCCACACCCGGCACAATGTCCGCCATCGCTGTCGGCGAGGACCCGGACGCGGCCGACGCCTCCGTCCGAGGCACGGCCAGTGAACTGGTCCTGGCCTTTTACGGCCGTATTACGGTGGACTCCCTGAAGCTCGACGGCGACCGGCGTCTGTTCGACCTGCTTGTAGCCGGGGAACCGGATGAGTAGGACGTAACGACGCGCCACCTGCTGCGCCCCGGGCCGACGAGGGCACGAGTGCTCGGCTCCGCCAGGTCTGTCGGAACATCGGCACCGCCCTCAACCCCACAATGGCGGGCTGACGGCACGTCACCAAGCTGACCGTCTACCTGGTAGATCTCGAACTCCCGGGATGTCGCTGCGGTGCAGGTAGGTAGCAGTGCCCCGTACCAGTCGAGCGGGATGTCGTGGTCGCAGCGCGGGCACGTGATCTGCTGGATGTTCTCGCCCGCGTCGACCACGGTGATCCGGTCGTCGAACTCGACCGTCGCGTCCTGCTGGACGCCGTCCGGGTCGGGAAACACTCGCCGGACGTACGCCTCCGCCTCGGCGGCCGCGGCCCTGGTTGACTGCCAGTTGACGTCAGTCGGGATCAGGGAGACGTAGAAGTCGCTCACGGGCGTGATTCTCATCCACATCCAGTTAGGGGATTCAGCGGCCCGCCGGACCGTCGGCGCAGTTGGAGCGCTTGGCGATCGATCGGCCCCGAAGATGTAGGTGAGTTTGAGAGCACTGGGTGGCAGAATCCGGGCCCCCGGCGCCCGGCGCCGCTGCGGCGCCGGGACTTCCGGGGGTTAGCGACGTGTGCCGCTATCGTGCCGCCATGACCTGCTGGGACGGCTCCCGGGCAGGGGTGCCGCCGTGCCGGGTCAGCGGGCCGCGGCGCAGCAGCGCGCCGCAGATGACGGCGCCGGCTGTGAAGATGCCGGCGCACCACCAGAACACCGTGGTGTAGCTGTGGATCGCCGCGAGCTGGGCCAGCTGCGGTGTCGGGCTTCCGTGCAGGTGGTCGGCCAGGTAGCTGGTGCTGGCGCTGGCCGCGATGGTGTTGAGCAGCGCGGTGCCGATCGAGCCGCCAAGCTGCTGCCCCGTGTTGATGCTCGCCGAGGCCACCCCCGCGTCCTGCGGTGCCACGCCGAAGGTACCGGTGGCAGCCACCATGCCGAAGATGAGGCCCATGCCGGCACCGGTCACCATGAGCGGTCCGAGCAGCGCCGACGCGTAACCCGAATGCGCGTCGATCCTCGTCAGCCAGAGCATGCCGGCCGCGTTGAGCAGCATGCCGGCGATGACCATCGGCTTGGGGCCGAGCCGCGGCATCAGCTTGGTGTTGCCGATGTTGGCCATGGTGCCGCTCAACGCCACCATCGGCAGCATGGCGAGGCCCGAGGTGACCGCCGAGTACCCCAGGGTCACCTGCATGTAATAGACCACGAACAGGAAGACGCCGAACGTGGCGGCTCCGCTGATCAAGACGGTGAGGTAGGCGCCGGCGCGGTTGCGGTCGAGCACGATGCGGGGTGGCAGCAGCGGCTGCGCGGTGCGCGACTGCCAGGCAGCGAAAACGATCAACAGCGCGACGCCGACCACAAGAAAGCCCCACGTCGAGGGCGTGCGCCAGGTGTGCGACGCGGCGTTGGAGAAGCCGTAGACCAGGCAGAACATCCCGCCGGACACCGCCACCACGCCCGGGACGTCCAGCCGGCCGCCCGGCGTCCTCTGCTGACTGCCCACCAGCAGCACGCCTCCGATGATCGCGATTGCGGCGAAGATCAGGTTGATGTACATGCACCACCGCCAGGACAGGTAGGAGGTCAGCGCGCCGCCGAGCAGCAGCCCCAGGCCCCCGCCCGCGGCCGCGACCGCGCCATAGACGCCGAACGCCTTGGCCCGCTCCTTCGGGTCTTTGAAGGTCGTGGCCAGCAGCGACAGGGCGGCCGGCGCCAGCAGGGCACCGAAGACCCCCTGACAGGCGCGCGCCGTCACCAGCATCGAGAAGTTGGCTGCGGCACCACCGACGGCGGACGCGGCCGCAAAGCCGGCGAGCCCGGCGAGGAAGGTCACCTTGCGGCCGATCAGGTCGGCCAGCCGCCCGCAGAACAGCAGCAGGCTTCCGAACGGCAGCGCGTACGCGGTCACGACCCACTGCCTGTCGGCGGCCGTGAACTCCAGCGCGCGCTGTGCCGACGGCAGCGCGAGGTTCATCACGGTCAGGTCGAGGACGATCATGAGCTGGGCGGCGGCAATGACCGCGAGGATCAGCCACCGTCTCGGATCCCCGGCCGTCGTCCGGTCCTCCGCTGGAACCGGCCCGACCACGGGAACTGCACTGCGTGTTGCCACGATTGTCTCCTTGTCACATCGAACGCAACGAGGTGCCCAGGGGGTCACCACGCCGGTAATGACCTCGCTGGGCGGTCCTGCTCACGGGATGGCGGGTTCGTCTCAGCTGTCCGACGACACGACCCGCCGGAACGTCAGGGGGCGCGGCAGCCTCACAATTCGATGCGGTATCTCGTCGGACTGGTGAGGGCAGATCCGAGAACCAGGGAGCCTCCGGAACCATGACCAACCACTCGGGGCCAGGACTCGACCGGTCCGACGCAGGCCTGAGCGCGATCATCAGCGAGCGACGCCAACTGATCAATCTCGCCTACCGACTCCTCGGCTCCCTGGCCGATGCCGAGGATGCCGTCCAGGAGACCTACGCCCGCTGGTATGCCATGTCCCGGCAGCAGCAGGACGCCATCGAGTCGCCTGGTGCCTGGCTGACGAGGGTCGCCAGCCGCATCTGCCTGGACCTGCTCGGCTCAGCGCGGGCTCGGCGAGAGCGCTACGTGGGCGAATGGATCCCCGAGCCGCTGCCCGAACCTACGCAGTGGATCAACGGTCGGTCGGGCGGCGCCGCGACCGACCCGGCCGACCGGATCACCCTGGATGAGTCGGTCAGCATGGCCTTCCTCGTGGTGCTCGAATCGATGACACCGGCCGAGCGCGTCGCGCTCATCCTGCACGACGTCTTCCGCTACTCCTTCGCCGAAATCGCCGAGATCGTCGGCCGCACGTCGGCGGCATGCCGCCAGCTGGCCTCCTCGGCCCGCCGCCGCATCCGCGCCTCCCGGCCGCCCGCGACCCCGACAGCGCGCCAGGCCGGCCTGGTCAGAGACTTCAAACAGGCGTGGGAAGCCAAGGACATCGACGCCCTCATCGGCCTCCTCGACCCCAGCGCCACAGCGATCGGCGACGGCGGTGGCCTGGTACGCGCCAACCCCCGCCCGATCGAAGGCGCCGAGCAGATCGCGCGCTTCTTCGTCGGCCTCGTCAGCCGCGCCAGCGCGGAACTCAACGTGGCGATCCTGGAGCGTACGGTCAACGGGCAGCCCGGGCTGGTCGCCCAGCAAGACGGCCGCACCGTCGCGGTGTACGCGTTCGGCATCGCCGGCGACCGGATCAAGCGCATCTGGGCGGTCCTCAACCCCGAAAAACTTCGGCCCTGGATCACGGGCTAACGAGCGTCTGCAAACCGAATTTCAGCTGCGGCAACCGCCGGTCAGACCGGCGTCAATCTCCGTCCCACAGGGTTGCTGCCGTGACGTACACATTGAACGCCGCATTGACGCTGGGGGCGGTCGTTGCCGCGCTGCTCGCTCCTCCCCACGCGGGCGTCCGCGCCACCACCGTGCAGCCCGCAGTCGTGACCACGGACAACGAAACCCCGATCCTGTACGACGACGAAGCCGGCGGGAATGCCTCCGGTGACGACCCGGCCATCTGGGTCCACCCCACCGACTCCCGGAAGTCGCTGGTGATCGTGACGGCCAAGGAGGGCGGCCTGCGCGTCTACGACATGGGCTCGCGCGAGCTCCAGTCGCTGCCCGCCACCGAGGCACCACGCGTCGACACCGCCGTGGGCCGCTACAACAACGTCGACATCGCGTACGGCGTCCGCCTGGCGGGTCACCCGGTCGACGTCGCCGTCGTCTCGGACCGCTACAACGACCAGCTCCGGTTCTTCGTCATCGACCCGGCCGGCCCGGCAGCGCGTACCCCGCTGACCGAGGTCACCGCCGCCGACCAGAGCTTCCTCTTCAACCCCGACCGTCAGGCCGTCGACGAGGAGCACACCGCGTACGGCCTCGCCATCTGGCAGCCGCGACCCGGCGAAACGTACGCCGTCGTCACCCAGGAGGGGGCGACCACCATCGCGACCGTGCGCATCGTCGAGATCGGCGGCGAGCTCGGCTATTCGGGCATTCAGCGGCTCACCATGCCGAGCACTTTTCCGCTGCCGGACGGGACGACCTGGGTTCCCTGCGAGGAGCCGGGCGTGCCACCGCAGTTCGAGGGCGTCGCGGTGGACCAGGCGTCGGACGTGCTCTACGCCGCGCAGGAGGATGTCGGCCTGTGGCGGCTGCAGCTGCCGCTCGGCTCGGGCGGCCAGCCGAGGCTCGTTGACCGGGTCAAAGACTTCGGGATCCACGACGTCTACGACAGTGAGGCCGAGGAGTGCCGGCCGATCGACCCGACCGCCAAGGGCTACGGCGGCAACCTGCTCACGGCCGACGCCGAGGGCGTCGACATCTACTACGGGCGCGGCTCGACCGGGTACGTGCTCGTGTCGAGCCAGGGCGACGACACGTTCGCGGTCTACGAGCGCCAGGGCGTGAACCGCGGGTTGGGGAGCTTCCGGGTCAAGGGCGTCGGCGGTGCCGACGACATCAACGGTTCCGACGGGCTCGCCGTGACGAATCGCCCCGTCGGCAACTACCGGCAGGGCCTGTTCGTCACGCACGACGAGCCCGAAACCGGGCCCGACGTGGACGACGACCGCGACGCCACGAACTTCTCCTACGTCTCCTGGGGCGATATCGCCCACGCGATGTCCCTGAAAGTGGACACCCGGGCCGGCAACGACCCACGCTTCCGCTGACTCGCCGCAACCGTGAACGGCCTGCTCCAGACATCTGGAGCAGGCCGTTCACGTGCGTGCTGCCGGTCCGGTGATCGCTGCTGCTTGGGCGGTGAAGACGAGGGATGTGGTTTCGGTGGCTGCCGCCGACCCGGCGTGTACGACAGGAGGCCGACTTCGGTCGTAGGCTGCATCTCGCACGCGATGGACAGGAGGCTGAGGTGGCCGAGACGACGCTGACCGAGACGATGGTGGCCGAGGTGATGGCCGAGCTGGCCGAACTCGAGGACCCGAAGGCACGCGAGGTGAACGAGAAGCACGGTGACGATCACGGTGTGAACCTCGGCAAGCTCCGCGCGCTCGCGAAGCGGCTGAAGACGCAGCAGGAACTCGCGTGCCAGCTCTGGGAGACGGGTGACACCGCGGCGAGACTGCTGGCGATCCTGATCTGCCGCCCGAAGGCGTTCGGCCGTGACGAGTTGGACGTCATGTTGCGCGAGGCGCGCACGCCCAAGGTGCACGACTGGCTCGTGAACTACGTGGTGAAGAAGAACCCGCACTCCGAAGAGCTGCGCCTGGCCTGGTCCGCCGATCCGGGCCCAGCGGTCGCAAGCGCCGGCTGGGCGCTGACCACCGAACGCGTGGCGAAGAAGCCCGAAGGCCTCGACCTCGCAGGTCTGCTCGACGTCATCGAGGCGGAGATGAAAGACGCCCCGGATCGCCTGCAGTGGGCGATGAACCACTGCCTGGCTCAGATCGGGATCGAGCACGCCGAGCACCGCGACCGTGCAATCGGCATCGGTGAGCGCTTGGAGGTGCTCAAGGACTACCCGACTCCCCCGGGCTGCACGTCTCCGTTCGCGCCCATCTGGATCAACGAAATGGTGCGCCGACAGCACGATAGGTAGGAAGAAGCTCGGGAATTGCATCAGGTGGGCGCATAGCGGGCAGAGAGAAGATGCGCTGACGGCGATGCTGGCACCCTGGTGGGGAACCAGGCTGCCCGGCGGATCACCGTCGGTGGCACGACACCGGCTTGTCGCGTGGCGTTTATCCAACGACCGCCAAGTAATCCGAGTAGAACAGGCCCAGGCCGACCGCCACGCAGACGCCGGCCACGATCCAAAACCGGACCACAATATTGACCTCGCTCCATCCGGCCAGCTCGAAGTGGTGGTGCAACGGCCGACCACTCAAGGCGTTGCTGCCCCAGTCGTCGCCGGCGGCATAGCCCGAATGGCCGCTGGCGTCTCGACCTCGCCCACCTGGTCATCTGCCGTATCGGCCGAGCGCACAGATCCACCTGCGGCCGCGCGTCGAGCCGCCGCGGGCGCTGACGAGGAGCGGCCGTCAGACGGCGGCTCTCCCGTACCGTTCGGCCGCGCGCGCCTTGGCCTTCGCGGCCTCCACCTCCCGGTCACGAGGAGGCGCCTTGGTCACGAGGCTGTCCAGGAGGGCCCGGGTGGCCGCCGTGACAGCGCGGACCGCCTCGCCGAACGCCTCCTCGTTGGCCGTGGACGGCCGCGTCGCGCCGCTGATCTTGCGCACGTATTGGATCGCGGCCGCCTCGATCTCATCCTCGGTCGCCGGCGGCTCGAAGTTGTGAAGCACCCGAATGTTCCTGCACATGCCTCTACGATGCCAGGCCGAGCCGACAGATGCCTCACATGCTTCTCATTGCCGCCCCTCCGTCGCGACCGACCAACTGGCCGCCGGCGGCGGGCCGTCGGACCCGTCTCGCCAGCCGTGAACGGACGCCGTTGAGAGGTCGCATAGTTCGTCCAGGACGATCTGGCTCGCTGCGGTGAGAGTTGATCGGCTGCGAACAGCCGCATAGACGTGGCGGGTCAACGGGCGACGCAGCGGCCGGGTGGCGACGTGGTAGTGACGATCCACGGCAAGTTCGGGCAAAAGTGACACGGACAGGCCGGCCTCGACATGCGCCAGCAGTAGCTCGTAGCTGGCGAAGCGGCCAGCCACGACCGGCTCGAAACCGGCCTGCCGGCAGGTGCTCGTCACCAGGTTGGACAGGTACGTGCCGGGCATGTCGATGGACCATGCCGCCTCGGCGAAATCGGCCAGGTCCGCCGGTGCGCCCGAGGCAACCTGCGACTGCGGCAGAACGAGCACGATGGCATCGGTCAGCAGGGGAATGGTGTGCACGTCAGGGTGCAGCGGCATGGACCCGTCGATAAAGTCCGCGGCCACGATGATGTCGTAGTCGCCGCGGCGCAGGGCCGGATGGCTGGCCTGCGGGTCGAGTTCGGCGACCTCAAGCTCGATGCTTGGATGCGCCTTCCGGAGCCGCGCGGCGAGCGGGATGACGACGGCCCGTATGACGCTGGAGAAGGCCGCGAGGCGTACCGGTCCCGTTGGTTGTCCGGAGAGGCCCTGTAAGTCCACCTCCGCGGCCTTGATCTGGTCGAGGATGATGCGGGCGTGCCGGGCGAGCATGCGCCCAGCAGGAGTGAGCTGTACGCGGCGGCCGGTGCGCCGCAAAAGTTCGGTGTGGGCCTCCGCCTCCAGGACCGCCAGCTGCGCCGACACTGCTGACGGACTCATGTGCAGGGCTGCGGCGACGGCCCGCATGGTGCCGAGGCCGTCCAGCAGGCTGAGCATCTCCAGGCGTGCCGTGTTTAGCCGCATCGGAAACTCCTTGTGCGCGAATTCCGCACAGCGTAGCCAGAAATCTCAGCTTTTCGTGTATAACGAATCGTCCTACCGTGAGGCGCATGACGCTGACTACCGAGCAGAGTGCCGCCGAACAGTTCTGGTCTGACGCCGACCGCCACCTGGTGCGCTACGGCGCTTCGTTCACGCCCGAGATCATCGAGCGCGCGGCCGGTAGCTTCGTCTACACCGCCGACGGCCGGCAGATCCTGGACTTCACGTCAGGTCAGATGAGCGCCATTCTCGGGCACTGTCATCCCGCGATCGTCGAAACGGTGCAGCGGGAGATCGCGAGCCTCGACCACCTGTTCAGCGGCATGCTGTCGCGCTCGGTCGTCGACCTCGCGCGCCGGCTCGCCGAGTCCCTCCCCCC
The DNA here is from genome assembly GCF_047921475.1 of Micromonospora sp. SL4-19. Lineage (NCBI taxonomy): Bacteria > Bacillati > Actinomycetota > Actinomycetes > Micromonosporales > Micromonosporaceae > Micromonospora > Micromonospora sp. SL4-19. The sequence continues at coordinate 14,048 of NZ_JBLROB010000025.1, read as the reverse complement.
GCCGCTGGAGAAGGCGCTGCTGCTGACGACCGGAGCCGAGTCGAACGAGGCGGCCATCCGGATGGCCAAGCTCGTAACGGGCAAACACGAGATCGTCGCTTTCGCCAAGTCGTGGCACGGCATGACGCACGCCGCGGCCGCCGCAACGTACAGCGCCGGGCACCGGGGCTACGGGCCCACGCCGCCGGGCAACTTCGCGATCCCCACGCCCAACCCGTACCGCCCCGACTTCACCACCGCCGACGGTGAGTTGGACTGGCAGCGGCAGCTCGACTACAGCTTCGCCCTCGTCGATGCCCAGTCGTCGGGGAGTCTCGCGGCGTGCATCGTCGAGCCGATCCTCAGCTCTGGCGGCATCATCGAGCCACCGCCGGGCTACTTCGCCGCCCTGGCCGGCAAGTGCCGCGAGCGCGGCATGCTGCTGATCGTCGACGAGGCGCAGACCGGTCTGTGCCGCACCGGCACGTGGTACGCCTTCGAGCGTGACGGCATCGTGCCCGACATCCTCACGCTGTCCAAGACGCTGGGCGCCGGCCTACCGCTCGCCGCGGTGATCACGACCGAAGAAATCGAACAACGGGCACACGAGCGGGGTTACCTCTTCTACACCACACACGTGTCCGACCCCCTCGTCGCCGCCGTCGGCAACACCGTGCTCGACGTCCTTCAGCAGGAGCAGATGGACGTACGGGCACGGGAGCTCGGTGAGTTCCTGCGCGCCGGCCTGCTTGACATCAGAGACCGGCACGACGTGGTGGGAGACGTACGGGGGCGCGGCCTGATGCAGGGGATCGAACTCGTCCTCGACCGGGAGTCGCGAGAAGGTTCGGACGTCCTCGGCGCCCACGTAACCCGCCGCTGCCTCGAACTCGGTCTCCATATGAACGTCGTGCAACTGGCCGGCATGGGAAGCACCTTCCGGATCGCACCACCCCTCACCACGACGCGAGAGGAACTGGCCCTCGGTCTGGAAATCCTCGACCAGGCCATCGGCGAAGCGGCGCCAGCGTGACCGACCGCGTGAGAGGGCATGGCGTGCAGGGCCAGGGAGCAACCCATCACATGCCCAACAACCCCAGCATGTAAGCGAGCCTCGTGCGAGCAGCCAACCTGCTGGCTGCCATCCCAGCCCGCCGCACAGGGCAAGCCATCTCAGGTGTCACCCACCGGTGCAGCAGACCCACTTGTTTGCCGCTGCCGCTGGTCGTCAACCCTCGCCGACTGGCTTGGCTGTACGAATGGCTGTACCGCCAAGCACGCTGGGCCGGAAGCTCCATCTTCGACCTGATGCTGTCGGTGAAGAGCGGGCTCTCTGGAAGTCGGTATAGCCCGACTTGAGGCCGAAGACGTCGACAGGCGAACCTTCAACGCTCTCACCGGCGTCGGGGTTGCTAACCACCTGTACGTGGCTCACGTGGTTACGACAGGCCCACCTACACAATGCCCCGACGTCCGAGGTTGTCGGTTCGTTGCCCGTTGAGGAGCTTGTGCGGCGCCGCCTATCGTGGATGGTGAGTGGCGCCGCGTGGGGTCGATGACCGTCAGGTACGCGGTGCGACCAGACCGGTTTCGTACGCGATGATGACCAGATGGACCCGGTCGCGGGCGCCGAGCTTGGCGAGTAGGCGGGTCACGTAGGTCTTGACGGTGGTGACGCTGATGAACATCTCGGCGGCGATTTCGGTGTTCGACAGGCCACGTCCGACGAGGGTCAGCAGCTCGCGTTCCCGTTCGGTGATGCCGTTGACTACCGGCCGTGGTTGCGGCGCTGGTTCGGGTCGGCTGGCGAATTCCTGAATCAGGCGGCGAGTGACGCTGGGGGCGATGAGGGCGTCGCCTGCGGCGACGACGCGGATCGCGGTGAGGATGTCGTCGAGGGCCATGTCTTTTACGAGGAATCCGGATGCGCCGGCGCGCAGCGCGGCGTAGATGTACTCGTCGTGATCGAAGGTGGTCAGGACGACGATCCGCGGGGCGTCCGGTTGGCCGGTGATCGCGCGGGTGGCGTCGATGCCGTCGGTGCCGGGCATGCGGATGTCCATGACGACCACGTCGGGTTGCAAGTCGGTGGCGAGCTGGATGGCTTCTACCCCGGTGCTGGCTTCGCCGGCGACGTCGAGGTCGGCGGCGTCGTTGATGACCATCCTGAGCGCGCTGCGGACGAGGGGTTGGTCGTCGGCGAGGACGACGCGGACGGTCATCGCGGCGCTGCCGGTACGGGTAGGCGGGCGATGACGTGGAAGCCGCCTTCGGGGCGGGGGCCGGCGTGAAAATGACCGTGTAGCAGGTGAACGCGTTCCCGCATGCCGGGGATGCCGTGTCCGGTGCCCGTGCGCTGGGCGCGGCAGCGTCCGTCGTTGTCGATCGTGATGGCGAGCTCGTTGTCCTGCTGGTCGATGGTGACACGACAGGTGGTGGTGGCGGCATGGCGGATCACGTTGGTGATGGACTCCTGAATGATGCGGTACGCGGAGATGTCGAGGTCGGTGGGCAGGGGCCGGTGGTCGCCGAGCCACCGCAGCTGGACCTGAAGGCCGGCGGCGCTGGTCGCTTCGGCCAGTCGCTCGACGTCGGCCAGGCCAGGCGCCGGGCCGAACGACGCCCGGTGTTGAGCCGCGTCGGTGTCACGGAGGAGACCGAGCATGCGCCGCAGTTCAGTAAGGGTCTGCCGGCTGGCGGTTTCCACGGCCGTCATCGCGGACCGTGCAGCGGACGGCTGGGTGTCGATGACCCGGCTGGCCGCGCCGGCTTGCAGGGCGATGATGCCGATGCTGTGCGCGACGCTGTCGTGCAGCTCGCGGGAGATCCGCAGACGTTCGCCGGTGACCGCGTGAGTGGTCGCCTGGGCGATCATTGCCTCGGCGTGTTCGCGGGCTTGCCGGATCGAGTTGCCGGCCAGCCAGGCGACAATCGCGCTGAGCGCGACGGCCAACTGGGTCGAGGTGCCGATCGGGTAACCAAGCAGCACCCGCGCGACCGCGTAACCGGCCAGCACCCCGACTCCCATGGTGATAGCCGCGATCGATGTCCGCCGGGCCTGGGTCGCGGCGATGAAACACAAGGCCACGTCGACGGCCAGGAACTGCAGGAACGCGATCTCGGTCGAGTTGAGCGCCATCGCCGCGGCGACTGACCCGGCCAGCAGCAGTACGACGGCCGGCAGCGGTCGCCGGCGCAGCAGGGCGCTGCCCGTCAGCGCCAGGGCGGTGGCCACCACCAGATAGGACCAGGATTCAGCCGTACGGTCCAACGGATCCCGGAACGGGATGAACGGGACCTCTACCTCGCCCGGCAACCGGACGAACATGACCAGCGAGTACGCCGTGGCGACACACCAGGTCAGGGCCGTCCAGACTCCCGGCGGCACGGCCTTGAGCAGCGGCAGCCTCGTGGCGGTCGACATGCGCCGATCGTAATCTCGCGTGTCTGCGCAGAGCGTCGGCCGTCGGTTGTACAACCACGGTCGACAGCCAACCGGTGCGATTGTCACCGGCGGTGCGATGCGGCCCGTGCCCACCCTGCGGGAGCGTTGGCGGCGTGATCGAAGTCAACCAACTGACCAAGCGTTACCGAAAGGTCACGGCCGTCGACGGCCTGTCGTTCACGGTCCGCCCAGGGCTGGTGACCGGGTTCCTCGGCCCGAACGGGGCCGGCAAGTCCACCACGCTACGCATGATCCTCGGCCTGACCGAGCCCACCAGCGGCACCGCCACGATCGACGGGTCCCGGTTCCGCGACCTGCCCCGGGGACTGCGGCACGTCGGCGCATTGCTCGACGCCGGCGACGTCCACAACGGCCGCAGCGCCAGCGCCCACCTGTGGGCCCTGGCCCTCAGCAACGGCCTGCCGCGCCGGCGGGTCGACGAGGTCTTGGAGCAGGTGGGGCTGGCCAGCGCGGCCGGCCGGCGCATCGGCGGGTTCTCCCTCGGCATGAAACAGCGGCTCGGCATCGCCAGCGCCCTGCTGGGCGACCCGCCGGTGCTGCTGTTCGACGAACCGATCAACGGCCTGGACCCCGAAGGCGTGCTGTGGGCACGTGGTCTGTTCCGTCGGCTGGCCGCCGAGGGGCGCACCGTGTTCGTCTCCAGCCATCTGATGACCGAGATGCAGAACACCGCTGATGAGCTCATCGTCATCGGCCGGGGCAGGCTGATCGCCGCCGAGCCCCTGGCCGAGTTCGCTGCCCGCAGCACCAAGCAGCAGGTCACCGTGCGTACCCCGGACGCCACGGCGCTGGCGGCTCTGCTGACTGCCGAGGGCGCCACGGTTACCGCAAACGGCGACGGTGGTTGCGCCGTGACCGGGCTGAGCGCAGCCCGTATCGGCCAACTCGCCTTCGACCACCGGATCCTGCTACACGAAGTCACCACCCGAACCGCCTCCCTGGAAGAAGCGTTCATGGAACTGACCGCCGACAGCGTCGAGTACCTCGCCGGAGACCAGCGATGACCGCCACCCGGACCCGCGCCCGGTTCCGCGACCTGGTCGCCGCCGAGTGGATCAAGCTGTGGTCGCTGCGCTCCACCTACGGTGTACTCGCGGCCGGCGCGCTGATCTGCGTCGGGATCACCACGAACTCCGCCCGATCCAACGTCGCCCTCATCGCCAGAAGCGCTTCACCGTTGCAGCGCATCGGCATCGACCCGATGATCGCCGCCTTTGCGCAGGAGGCGTTTCAGATCCTCGGGATCGTCGCGGGCAGCGTGGGCGCCATCATGATCTTCGGCGAGTACACGAGCGGGCTGATCCGGACGACGTTCACCGCCGTACCGGCCCGCCGGTCGGTGGTGCTGGCCAAGGTGGTCGTCATGACCGCGGTCATGACGGCCTTCGGAGGGCTCGTCTCGGCGACGTCGTTCGGTGTCACCCAGGCGATCTACCACCAAGAACACATCGGTCTGTCGATCACCGCACCCGGCGCGCTCCGCGCGGTCGCTGCGTCCGCGCTGCTCGCCCCGGTGTGCGCCCTGGTCGGCATGGCGCTCGGCGCGTTGATCCGGCACGCCGCCGGCACCATCGTCGCCGCGATCGGCGTGCTGGTGCTGGCACCGGCGCTGTTTCAGGGCGAGACGTACCGCTGGGTCAAGGAGATCGGAAACGCCATGGTGTACAGCGCCTGGCGGGCGTTGGTCGAGAACCCGGCGCATCAGATCCTGACCGTCCCAGGGCGCCCGAGCCCCGGCGGCCCCACGGAGAAGTACCCGGTGACGATCACCGAGGCATGGATCGTGTTCACGGCCTGGACGGTCGCCGCCGTCGTCACTGCCGTGGTAACCGTGAACCGCCGCGACCCGTGAGGCCGCGCCACCACCATGATGGCGCAAGCGCCGCCCTCGGCTGCCGCTCCCGGCGCAGCCCAGGGCGGCGCCTTCGGCACGGCGGCGATTGCGGTCTACGGAGATATCCGCAAGATCGGCATCACAGCGTGGGCAAACGAGCCCGCCGTTTTGCAGATCTCACCGGCAAGATCGATCCGGAGTTCCAGACGGGATCGCAGGCGGTCAGCGCGGGGGTGGGTCGCTGATCAGGAAAGTCGCCGGTCAGGCGGCGCACTTACCGCAGATGCCGAAGATCTCCAGGGTGTGACCGACGTCGGTGAAGCCGTGCTGGCTGGCAACCTGGTCCGCCCAACGCTCCACCGCAGGTCCGGCCACCTCGATTGCCCGGCCGCACTCGCGGCACACGAGGTGGTGATGGTGGCGGCTCTGGCTGCACCGCCGGTACAGATACTCCCCGCCCGGCAGCCTGGTGGAGTCGATCTCGCCGCTGTCCACCAGCAACTGCAGCGTCCGGTAGACGGTGGTCAGGCCAACCCGAGCCTTGCGGTCGACGAGCATCTGGTGCAGCTGCTGCGCACTGTGGAAGCCCTCCACCTCCCGCAGCAGCGCCAGCACCTCGGCACGCTGCCGGGTGTTGCGGGTCGCACCGGGCGTCGCCTGGGTCACTGTCCGCCGTCTCCGCTCGCCATGGAGCCTGCCTCGACGCAGGCCCCCTGTCATCGTGTGACCGCCGTTGGTCACACGATAGCCGGACCCATTATGCATTGCGCATATGTTCACACCTCGTGCCGTCACCGCCGGGAGCTGAACCTGATCACCGACGAAGGCGCAGGGATGGGCCGCGGCAGACGTAGCTGACCGTGTTCGTGTCGGTGATGGTGCAGGCGGTGCCGTTCCTCGTCTTCGGGGTCGTGTTGTCGGCCGTCATCGCGGTGTTCGTACCCCGTTCGTTCTGGGCCCGGGCCCTCCCCCGCCACCCGGCGCTCGCGGTTCCGGTCGCCGGCGTCGCCGGAGTGGTGCTGCCCGGTTGCGAGTGTGGCTCGGTGCCCATCGCGGGATCGCTGATCCGGCGCGGCGTCACCCCTGCCGCCGCCCTGGCGTTCCTGCTCGCCGCGCCGGCGATCAACCCGATCGTGCTCACCGCCACCGCGGTCGCGTTTCCCCGCAATCCGGAGACGGTCGCGGCCCGGGGCGGCGCCAGTCTGATGGTCGCGCTGTTGATGGGTGGCTGCGGCTGGGCCGTACGGAGTGGATCCGCCTGCCGCACCGCGCCCACCGCGACGGGCTGCCCCGTGCCGCGGCCGCCGGGTCAGTGTCCGGGTGGACGGCGGCCCGCTTCAGCTCAGTGCGGTGATAGCCTGCGGCGGGGCTTTGCGATCTTGGCTACGTCATTCAGCGGCCCGATGAGGAGATTCACGATGGCAGGTGTTCCCGCCGATCCTGGCGTGCTGCATCCGATTCCCGAACAGCCGCGCGTGGTGCTGCTGAAGCCGCTGGTCACCTCGTCGCTGATCGAGGTCGGGGAGTTCACCTACTACGACGACCCGGATGATCCGACCGCCTTCGAGACCCGCAACGTGCTGTATCACTACGGCCCAGAAAGGCTGATCATCGGTAAGTTCTGCGCGCTGGGCGAGGGCGTGCGGTTCATCATGAACGGCGCCAACCACCGCATGGACGGCCCGTCGACTTTCCCGTTCCCGATCATGGGTGGTTCCTGGGTCGAACACTTCGATCTCATCACCAACCTGCCCGGACGGGGTGACACCGTGGTTGGCAACGACGTCTGGTTCGGATACCGAGCCATGGTGATGCCCGGCGTCCATATCGGCAGCGGAGCGATCATCGCCTCCGGGTCCGTCGTCGTCGACGACGTCCCCGACTACGGCATCGTCGGCGGCAACCCAGCCAGGCTCATCCGCCGCCGCTACAGCGAGGAAGACGTCGCCCGCCTTCTGGCACTTGCCTGGTGGGACTGGCCGGCTCAGCACATCACCGAGCACCTCCGCACGATCATGTCCGGCAGCATCGACGACCTCGAGGCTGCGGCACCCAAGCATCGGTAGCGCCGGGTCGGGCCTGGGCGGGCTGATCCACACCGCCTCGGGTGCTGAGCATGGTGTGGGCATGAGGACGGCCACCGCGTTCCAGGGGAAAATGGCGGGAACGCTGATCTCGGCCTGGCCGGCCGCTGAGCATCTGGTCCGTAGCTCCGGCGGTATTCTCGGCCGCCTTCCCTTGACAGGCTGGTCCATCCTGGTGTCTTCGCCCATGATCCTCGGACGGACGGGCCTCGTGGCGTCGTAGCCGGAGCGTCCGAGCAGCAAGGAGAAGGGTAGGGGCGCGCCATGACCGGTCAACTCTCTGAGAATCAGCGAAGGTACAACCCTCTGGCGATTACAGCCTGCTGCATGGGCCTGGTTCTACTGCTGTACGTCAGCGCCGGCCTGGCTGGGCTGACACCCCTGCTAATCGACGTTTCAGTCTATGTGCTGGTGCTCGGCGGCTTGGCGGTTGTCGTAGGCGTCTTGGGGCTGAAGGAGATCAAGGCGACTGGGCAGCGTGGTCGCGGTCTGGCGATTGCCGGGTGCGTGGCTGGCGCAGCCGTATTTGCGGTCCTGACTTTTCTCCTCGTGGCTCTGACCGTGGGGGGCTGGTCGTCTGGCGGCTGCGGCCCGCCCGACCCCTGCTGGTAGGTGGCCCAGGTCGATTCAGGAGCTTGACCTAACCGCAGCGAGAGGGGCGTTGTGGTCGAGCGAGTCGGGCCTGGCTGGTCGGTTCTTTCGCCGAGCCCCGGGCCGGGAAACTCCAATTCGGCGCTGTTTCGTTCCGGTCGCGCATGGGCGACCGGGCCGGGCCTTCAACCGACTCGGACACGCCGACGGCGGCGTGGAACCATCCGCGCCGCCGTCGCCCGTCGCGAAGGTCAGGCCTTCTTGGTCAGGCAGAGCAGGTAGTACTTGTTCCCGCTGCGCTCGTTGCCCCAGAAGACGTAGCCGTCCTCGCCCTCCTTGATGTATTCGTCGCAGGCCTCGCCGGCCTGCGCCTGGGCCTCGGTCAGGCCGTCCACCCGACCCACGACGGTGTACGCCGCCTCCGTGGAGGTGCACTCCACCACCTTGGCGCCGTTGGCCTTCGTGTCCTTGCCTTCGACCACCTCGGGCAGCTTCCCGATGCAGTCGCCCGCCTTCGCCTGCACGGTGTCATTGCGCTGCTCCCACAGGCGGAGGCCGCCCTTGGCGAGACCAACCGCCACGACTGCGAGGAGGAGGCCGATGATGCTGAGGATCTTGCGACCCCGGGACTTCTTGGCCTCCGCCGGGGGCTGCGCCGGGTAAGCCGGCTCGGGCTGGCCGGGCTGCTGGGGGAAAGGCGGTGCGACCTGCTCTGACACTGGTGTTCCTTCCAGGGGGTGATTCAGCAGGCGACACCATAACGATCATGCCGAACGTGGTTCTTCATCCTTTCAGCCAGTTTCCAGACTTCAGCGCCACCAGCCGAGCCACGCCACCGTGCCATCCCGCATGCCGGGAGCCCCGGCCATCCTGGAGTCGGAGCGCCCCGCCGGAGGCGCACCAACCGCAACCGCCGCAACCACCGCCAGCTCGCCGCGCGGTGGCGGTGGGACGACACGTCGAGCGGGTGTCTGCTTGGCCGGCGGTGCTGGTGGTCTGTGGTGCTGGGGCGGTCGCCGGCCGAGAAATGATTGCGGCACTTCCGGAAGGCCGAGGCGCTGTCGGTCTGCCCGGCCGCCACCGGGCTGCCGATCCCCGCGAGTACCGGCCCCTGACCGGCCGGCGGTCCCGTGGGTGCCGACCGCGGATCGCACCTCAGTTTCCTGGACCACTCATCGCACATCACCTGGCCGAGTTACGTCGCACATCAGTTGCCGGATCACGCCGGCAGCCGGCGGGGGCGCGCGGCGCGATGATCCGCCGGGCGGGATGGCCCGGCGGATCATGGCCGTCACCCGGCCAGGATCAGCCGAGGTCCCGCACCCGTACGTTGCGGAAGGAGATGACCGAGCCGGCGTCGTGGTTCTGCAGGCCGATGTAGCCCTGCGCGTACTGCCGCCCGCTGGTGCCCGGGTCGGTCGGACGGCCCGGGAACGGCAGGCCGGGCACGTTGTCGAACTCGTTGATCACCACGCCGTTGCGGATCACGGTGTAGTGCTGGCCGACGAGCCGGATCTCGAAGTCGTTCCAGACCCCCTTGTCTGCCGGGTGGGCCTGGGCGAGGTTCAGGTCGGCGAACCCGTACACGGATCCGGTCTTCCGCGGGTCGTTGCTGCCGATCTCCGGCGAGTCGTTGATCTGGATCTCATGGCCGCAGTTCACGGCAACCCATGCCGGATCGGTCGTGTTGCACTGGGGGTTGGCGGCCGGGTCGACGCCGGGGAACCGCACGAAGACCCCGCTGTTCGACCGCGCGTTCGCGTCCCCACCCCGCTCATCGCGGAACTGCAGGCGCAGTGAGAAGTCGCCGAACTGGGCGGCCCGGTACCAGAGCATGCCGAGCCCACCGCCGGTGGGCGAGTTGGCCGTGACCATCGACCCGTCGTCGCGCAGGGCGAACCCGCGGCCGCCGACGTAGCCCCAGTTCGCGTACGACTCGGCCGTCCCGTCGAACAGGCTGGCATAGCTGGTCGTCTTCCCCACGTCGGACTGCGCTGCGGTTTCGGTCAGCGCGGCGGCCTCCTTGGCGGTGATCACGTCGACGCGGACCAGATCCCGGGCGACGTGCGCCACGTGCGCCACGAACCCGCCGTGGTTGGCCCAGGCACTCTCGTCGTTGATCAGGTCGTTGATCGAACAGCCACCGTCGACGGTCCGGTTCGCCACGCCGCTGTCGTAGTCGAGGAAGCGGACGGTCGGCCGGCTGTCCGGCGCGACGCACGACGATGGTGATGCGGTGGCCGGCGCCGCCGCGAAACCCCCGGTCAGGACCGCGGCGGCGAGGACCGCCGTACCCGCGAGGAAACGATTCCTGCTACCCACGCTGAACCTCCTTGTCTCACCGATGGAGGCAGCGCTGCCGGTTCTCGCTCGTCAGCTCTCCGCCTGCATCGGACTGCCGTTCCCCGCGAAGTCCCTCGGCGCCTCCCGGGGGCGTTACCTGACAAGTGCTCGCCCGAACCTAGAATCTTTCCATCGAGATATCAAGAAGTTTCGCCGCTTGACGGGCATCTTTTGCTTGAGGCGACGGAAAGCCGAGGCCCCAAAAGCCCAGCTTGACCGCTTTTTTCGGACCCGCAGGGTGGCCCTGCCGATCGCATCGATCCGTGCCTCTCGGCTGTCTTGCCACAGCGCTATACGCGTGTATAGTCAGCTGTCGGGATAGGCAAATGGCCATACGTCTGTATAGGGGCTGCAGGTGATGGGGCGGCAGGTTGGCGATCCGGCGTTCGAGGACTTGACCGCTCGGGCACGGATCAGAGAGGCCTCGATCCGCCTGTTCACCGAGCGTGGCATCGCCGGCACGACGGTCCGCGACATCGCTGCGCAGGCCGGCGTGTCACCGGGCCTGCTTCGGCACCATTTCGGGTCCAAGGAGGCACTGCGCGAGGCGTGCGACGTCTACGTGCTGGACCGACTCGTGAAGATCAAGGAGGAACTCGTCCTCGACGGCAAGGTGGGCGACCCGGCCTTCCTTCCATCGGTCCATCCGGCGATCGTGCAGCTGTACAAGTACGTCACCCGGGCCTTGCTCGACGGCTCGCCGAGCGCCGCGGCGATGTTCGACGACATGGTGGTCCTGACCGAGCAGTGGATCAGCAAGTACGCGCCGGACGTCACCGAGGACCACCGGGCATACGCCGCGGTGCTCGTCGGCATGCAGTCCGGGATCCTCGCGATGCACGACCACGTGTCCCGCGCGCTGGGCGTCGACATCTTCACCACCGACGGGCACCTGCGCATGGCCACCGCGCTGGCCGACTTCTACTCCCAGCCGCTACTCGATGCCGAGTTCGTCGCCAAGGCCCGCCGGGCGATGGAGCCGCTGCGGGCACCCAATCCGCCTACCGCCACGGGGGCCGACCCCGGGGCCGAAGGAGCATGAGCATCATGACCGAGGCGATCCGCACAGACGCACTGGTCAAGACGTTCGGGCGCACCCGCGCGCTCGACGGGCTCGATCTCGCCGTGCAGACCGGGGAGGTGCACGGCTTCCTGGGCCCCAACGGTGCGGGGAAGTCCACCACCGTCCGGATCCTGCTCGGGCTGCTACGCGCCGACGCCGGCGCTGCCCGGCTGCTCGGCGGCGACCCGTGGCGCGACGCCACGGAACTGCACCGCCGCCTCGCCTGCGTGCCCGGCGACGTCACACTGTGGCCCAACCTGACCGGTGGCGAGGTCATCGATCTGCTCGGCCGGCTCCGCGGCGGCCTCGACACCAGGCGCCGCGTCGAACTGCTGGAGCGCTTCGACCTCGACCCGAGCAAGAAGGGTCGGACCTACTCGAAGGGCAACCGGCAGAAGGTCGCCCTCATCGCCGCCCTCGCCTCCGATGTCGACCTGCTCATGCTCGACGAGCCCACCTCCGGCCTCGATCCGCTCATGGAGGAGGTCTTCCGCCAGGTGATCCGCGAAGAGCAGCAGCGCGCGGGCCGCACCGTCCTGCTGTCCAGCCACATCCTCGCCGAAGTCGAGGCGCTCTGCGACCGGGTCACGATCATCCGCGAGGGCCGGGCGGTCGAGACCGGCACGCTCGCCGACATGCGGCACCTGACCCGCACCTCGATCCAGGTCGACCTCGCCGGGCCGGCGACCGACCTGGAGGCGCTGCCCGGCGTGCACGACCTGCAGACCCACAACGGCACCGTGCGCTTCACCGTGGACCCAGCCGCGCTCGACGCGGTGCTGCGCCAGCTCACCACGGTCGGCATCCGGAACCTGACCAGCCAACCGCCGACCCTCGAAGAGCTCTTCCTGCGCCACTACGACCGGACGCGGGCCGGCGGAAAGCAGCCGACGGGGGTGGCCTGGTGAAATCGCTGACCGGCACACGCGCCCTCGTGCAGCTCGCGCTGCGGCTCGACCGCGTCCGGCTGACCGTGTGGGTGCTCGGGCTCGCGGTGATGCCGATGGGCACCGCGGCCAACTACTTCAAGCTCTACCCCACCGAGCAGGATCTGCACGCCGTGAGCGCCGTACTGGCCAACCCGTCGCTCGTCGCGCTGAGTGGCCCGTTGTTCGGCGTGTCGATCGGTGGGCTCACCGCGTGGAAGATCGGCGTAACCGAGTTCATCCTGGTCGGGCTGATGAGCCTGCTGACGGTCGTGCGGCACACCCGCACCGAGGAGGAGACCGGCCGGCTGGAGCTCATCCGCGCCACGGTGATCGGGAGGTATGCGCCGCTCACCGCCGCCCTGCTTGTCGCCGCGCTGGCGAACCTGGCCATCGCGGTGCTGAGCGCGCTCGGGCTGATGGCGACCGGGCTACCGGTCGCCGGCTCGGTGGCGTTCGGCCTCGCGACCGGCCTTGTCGGGATGCTGTTCGCCGCGATCGCGGCGGCGGCCGCGCAGCTGACCGAGAGCGCCCGGGCGGCCAGCGGCATCGCCGGCGCCGTCCTGGGCGGCACCTATCTGCTGCGGGCCGTCGGCGACACCGGGCCGACCTGGCTGAGCTGGGCGTCCCCGACCGGCTGGGCGCTGCACCTGCGCCCGTACGCCGGTGAGCGGTGGTGGGTGGCCGCACTGTTCGTCGGGTTCGCGGCGGTCTTCGCCACGGCCGGGTACGCGCTCGCAAATCGCCGGGACGTGGGCGCCGGCCTGCTACCGGAGCGGCCCGGGCCCGCCCAGGCCTCCCCTGCCCTGCGCAGCCCGCTTGCGCTGGCCTGGCGGCTGCACCGCGGCCTGCTCCTCGGCTGGGCCATCGGGCTGGCACTGACCGGGGCCGTCATGGGTGGCGCCGCCGCCGGCATCGGGGACCTCAAGTCGCCGAACCAGCAGCTGACCGACATCCTGGCCCGAATGGGCGGGCGTAGCGGCCTCACCGACGCGTTCCTCGCCGCGATCTTCGGCATCACCGGCATGGTCGCCGCCGCCTACACCGTGCAGGCGACACTGCGGCTGCGCCAGGAGGAGAGCAGTGGGCAGGTCGAGGCGCTGCTGGCCACGCGGGTCGGCCGTCTGCGCTGGGCGGCGAGCCACCTGGCGTTCGCGCTGCTGGGCACGGCGCTGCTGCTGGCCGTGGCGGGTGTCGCCGGCGGTCTCGTGTACGGCGCGCAGGTCCATGACATCGGCGGGCAGGTCGGGCAGCTGCTCGCCGCCGCGCTGGTGCAGCTGCCGGCCGCCTGGGTGCTGGCCGGGTTCGGAACCGCGCTGATCGGCCTGGCACCGAGGCTCAGCGCGCTCACCTGGGCCGCGCTGATTCTGTCCGTCCTGCTCGTTGAACTCGGCGCGCTGTTCGGGCTGAGCCAGTGGATCGTCGACCTCACCCCGTTCGCGCACGTGCCGAAGCTGCCCGGCTCCGCGTTCACCGTGGCGCCGATGCTGTGGCTCACCGCCACCGCGGTCGCCCTGGGCGCGGCTGGGCTCGCGGGGCTGCGGCGCAGAGACATGCCGGTGGTGTGACCACCGGTCGGATCGTTGGCCGCGCGGCGCACCCGCGCGGCCAACGATCGGTTGCGGATCATCGCCGCTTCCCGGTGGCTCAAGGCACAGGTGCCGGCTACCAGCGCAGCAGGGTGGCGATGACGTTTCACAGCATCCTGCGGCGCTCATCTGTACCGGCGCTGCACTAGTTGATCTTCATCGACGGGCTGTCC
>NZ_JBLROB010000024.1:0-94855 GCF_047921475.1 Micromonospora sp. SL4-19 | reverse complement strand
GAGGAGTGCAGCGCAGCGGAGCCCCGCAGTCGCGAACGGAAGGCCAGCATGAATCCGGTGCAGCAGGCGATCGTCTGGCTGAACGACCCGCTGAACTGGACGAATCCGGGCGGCATCCTGGACCGGCTCGGCGAGCACCTGAGCATCTCCGCGCTGGCGGTGCTGCTGGGCTGCCTGGTGGCCTGGCCGCTCGGGCTCTGGCTGGGGCACACCGGCCGGGGCGGCGGCGCGGTGCTGCTGGTTTCCAATGTGACCCTCGCCATACCCACCCTGGCGCTGCTGACCATCCTGCCGCTGACCTTCCTCGGCTTCGGCCGCCCGGCGGTGGTGGTCGCGCTCGCCGTGTTCGCGGTGCCGCCGCTGCTCGCCAACGCGTACACCGGGGTGCGGCAGGCCGATCCGGAGGCCCGGGACGCGGCGCGCGGCATGGGCCTCTCGGGCGGGCAGGTGCTGCGCCGGGTGGAACTGCCGTTGGCGGTGCCGTACCTGGCCGCCGGCTTCCGTACCGCCGCGGTGCAGGTGGTCGCCACCGCGGCCCTGGCGTCCTTCGTCAACGGCGGTGGGCTGGGGCAGATCATCCGGGCCGGCTTCGGGCTGGACATCGCGGCCGGAGGCGGACAGATCATCGCGGGCGGCGTGCTGGTCGCCGGGCTGGCCCTGTTGGTCGAGGGGGTGCTCGCGGTGGTGGAGCGGGCGGCCACCCCGCGCCCGTTGCGGCGGGCCCGGCGTGCGGCGAACCGGCGCGCGGCCGACGCCACGGCGGGCACCTGAACCGGGGTAAATCCGGCGCCGGGTGACGATCCGGTGACGAAACCAGCTCGGAGTTTGTCGGTCGGATCCGGAGGATATTGGCTGAAGTCGCGGGCGGCCGACCGGATCGCCCGTCGGACACGCGGCCGGCCCCGAGTGGGTCGCGCCGGGACACGGAAGGCGGGCACTGATGCGCGCACGTACACGGCTGGCCGTCGGGGCGCTCGGCGCCCTCACCGCGGCGGGTCTCCTCACCGGCTGCGGCGACGCCGGTTCCTCCGGCACCGGCGCCCCCGAGCAGGGCACCTCCGGGGCCGGCTGTGCCCCGGTCGCCGGCGACCAGCTGGTCGTCCTCACCGACGACAAGAAGCTCCAGAACACCGACAACGTCATCCCCGCGATCAACACGAAGGCGTCCACCCCGCAGCTCGTCGCCGCGCTGGACAAGGTCTCCGCGGCGCTCGACACCGCCAAGCTGATCGAGCTGAACCGGGCGGTCGACGTCGACCGGAAGACCCCACAGGTCGCGGCGAAGGAGTTCGCCGACGCGAACGGCGTCGCCCAGGGCGTCGAGAAGGGCCCGGGCGGCCAGGCCACGGTAGGCGCCGCCAACTTCAGCGAGAGCCAGACCATCGCCGAGCTCTACAAGATCGCGCTCACCGCGGCCGGATACCAGGTCAAGGTGCAGACCATCGGCAGCCGCGAACTCTACGAGCCGGCCCTGGAGAAGGGCGAGATCCAGATCGTCCCCGAGTACGCGGCCACCATGGCCGAGTTCCTCAACACCAAGGCCAACGGCAAGGACGCCGAGCCCGTCTCCTCGCCCGAGCTGGACAAGACGGTCAGCGCCCTGAAGGCCGCGGGCGACAAGGTCGGGATCACCTTCGGCCAGCCGTCGCAGGCCCAGGACCAGAACGCCTTCGCGGTCACCAAGGCCTTCGCCGACAAGTACCAGCTCGCCACGCTCTCCGACCTGGCTGCGAAGTGCTCGGGCAAGGCGACCGTGCTGGCCGGTCCGCCGGAGTGCCCGCAGCGGCCGAAGTGCCAGGCCGGTCTGGTCCAGGTCTACGACTTCAAGGCCGGCTCGTTCAGCTCGCTGGACGCGGGCGGCCCGCAGACCAAGAACGCGCTGAAGACCGGCGTGGCCAGCGTCGGCCTGGTCTTCTCCTCCGACGCGGCGCTCGCCGCAAGCTGACGGCACCGGTCGCCGACGGGCCCTCGCTGGTCCGTCGGCGACCGCCGCCGGGCCCCGAGGCGGGAAAGCCTGGTCACCGGCGGCACTTTGATGCCTTCGGCCCGGTTCCCTACCGGGGCAACTCTCGGTACGCTGCTCAGCCATGCCCGCCCCGGTCGCCCCCGCCGCGAAGCGCACCTCCCTGCTGCTGACCCTCCTGTTCTGGGCCGGTGTGGCGCTCGCGCCGCTGGCCGCGTTGATCCTCCTGGTCGCCGACGGCGGCGGCACGTTGCGGATCGGCGCGGTGCTGGCGATCCTCGCGGTGGTGTTGATCGGTCTGTCCATCGCGCTGCGCGCCGACGGCAGCGACGGGGCGGCTGGCGCCGAGGAGTTGCGGGACGAGATCGAGCAGCTCCGCCGCGAGCTGCGCAGCGAGGTCGTGGCCGCCGCGCAGCGCGGCAACCAGGCGCTCGACCAGGCCCACCGCACGCAGGAGACGGTCACCGCGCTGCACCGCCGGTTGGACGCGGCGGCCGCCGAGATGGCCGCGGCCGCGACCAGTCCCGCGCCGGCCCGCGAGGAGCCGGCCGGCGCCCGCGCCCGAATGGCCTCCGCCGAGGCGTACGACGACCGGCGGTCCCGCCACAGCGCCCCCGCTGCGCAGCCGCCGGCAGGCGGGGGGCAGCCCTCCGGCCGGGAGGAGGAGCCGGTCCGCCGCCCGCAGCCCGGCACCCGCTACGGCTCGGAGCGCCCCCAGCCCGGCGTCTACGGCGCCTCGCGGGCGGCCGAGCCGGATGCCAGGCCGGAACCCCGCTCGGTCGGGGTGGTGCACCACACCGAGACCGTGCACGTCACCACCCGGCACACCATCGTGGACGGTCCGGCCGATCCGGCGACCGGTGCTCGCTACGGCGGACACGCCGGCCGCTGGTCACCGGGGCCCGAGGAACGGTCGTGGGCCGGTGCGGAGCCGGAGGAACGGCCCCGGTCCGGGTACCGGGAGGCGGAGGACGACCGTGGCTGGTCCGGCGGCGACAACGCCCGGCCCGCCCAGGGTGGGCACCGGGACGGCGGCTCCTGGTCCGGGCCGGACAGCGGTCGGGCCCCGTCGGGCCGGCGGGCGTCCTGGGACGAGACGTCCCGGTCCGGCGATCACCCGGCGCCGGGCGCCGTCCGGACCGGCGACGGCGCAGGATCCGGCGACAACCGCGGGTGGACGGCGGGACCCGGCGACGACAGTTCCTGGTCGACCTCGTCGGCCGGCCCGCGCTCCCGGCCGGCGGCCCCCGACGGTCCGGCCGACGAGCGGTCCTGGCCAGCCGGCCGGGACGGGCGGGGAGAGGATCGGTCGGCAGGCCTGGCTGGGTCCCGCGACGAGGGCTCCTGGGCCGGGCGGGCCCCGCGCGACGGGCGCGGCTGGGCCGGCGAGGATCGGGCGTCGTCGGACGGCCGCGCCTGGGCCGCGCCGGAGCCCTCCGGCCCGGCGACCGCCGCCGAGGATCCGGACGGCGACTACTGGTCGGAGCTGCGCGTGGGTAACCGCTGGGCCTCGGTCCGCGACGACGAGCACGGCCGGGAGATCCGGGTCGGCGAGCGGCGCGCCGCCGTGCACGCCGCCGGGGCGGGCACCGAGTACCGGGTCGAGGACCGCTGGGCGTCCGTTCACGAGCCCCACCGCGATCGCGGCGCGCCCGTCGAGGCGGGATCCGGCTGGGCGGGGGAGAGCCGGCCGGCGCTTCCGGCCGGTGGAGTGCCGGTACCCGACGAGTGGCGCCCGCCGACGCAGCGCAGCGGCCAGCCCGAGTGGCGCCGGGCTGAGGCCGAGCCGGAGCCGGTCCGGTACGGCGACGAGCGGTACGGCTACCCGCCGCGCGACGACGCGCCCCGGTCCGCCGACCGCTGGCGCTGACCCTGGTCGCGGCCCGGCGCTCCGGGGGGCCGGGAGCGCCCGCTACTTGTCGATGTCGCCCACCACGAAGAACATCGAGCCGAGGATGGCGATCAGATCCGGCACCAGGCAGCCGGGGAGCAGCGTGGCCAGCGCCTGCACGTTCGCGTACGACGCGGTGCGCAGCTTGAGCCGCCACGGGGTCTTCTCGCCCCGGGACACCAGGTAGTAGCCGTTGATGCCGAGCGGGTTCTCGGTCCACGCGTAGGTGTGCCCCTCGGGGGCCTTGACGACCTTGGGCAGGCGGGTGTTCACCGGCCCGGTGAGTCGGTCCACCCGGTCCAGGCACTGCTCGGCGAGGTCGAGTGAGGCGTACACCTGGTCGAGCAGCACCTCGAAGCGGGCGTGGCAGTCCCCGGCGGTCTTGGTCACCACGGGCACGTCGAGCTGGTCGTACGCCAGGTAGGGCTCGTCGCGGCGGAGGTCCAGGTCGAGGCCGGAGGCCCGGGCGACCGGACCGGACGCGCCGAACGCGGCGGCGTCGGCCGCCGACAGCACGCCCACCCCGACCGTACGGGCCAGGAAGATGTCGTTGCGCCGGATGAGGTGGTCCAGGTCCGGCATCCGCCGGCGCACCTCGCCGATGGCGGCCCGGGCCCGCCCGGTCCAGCCGGCGGGCACCTCCTCCTTGAGGCCGCCGACCCGGTTGAACATGTAGTGGATCCGGCCGCCGGAGACCTCCTCCATCACCGCCTGGAGGGTCTCCCGTTCCCGGAACGCGTAGAACATCGGGGTGATCGCGCCGATCTCCAGCGGGTACGAGCCGAGGAACATCAGGTGGTTGAGCACCCGGTTCAGTTCGGCCAGGGCCATCCGCAGCCAGACGGCGCGCTCCGGCACCTCCATGCCCATCAGCCGTTCCACCGCGAGCACCACGCCCAGCTCGTTCGAGAAGGCCGAGAGCCAGTCGTGCCGGTTGGCCAGCACGATGATCTGCCGGTAGTCGCGTACCTCGAAGAGCTTCTCCGCACCTCGGTGCATGTAGCCGACGATCGGCTCGGCGGAGACCACCCGCTCGCCGTCGAGCACCAGCCGCAGCCGTAGCACGCCGTGCGTGGACGGGTGTTGCGGCCCGATGTTCAACACCATGTCGGTGCCGAGCTGCTCCCCGCCGGCGCCGGTGCCGACGGTCAGCTCGCGGAGGTCGCCGGCGTCCGTGGTCATGTCCGTCATCGTGCCATGAAGGGATCGAGGGCGACGCCGACCGGTTGCCGCAGCCACCAGTGCCCGCCGAGGCCGGCCGGGTCGGTCAGCTCCGCCACGGCCGACGCGCCGGCCAGCGCCCGCACGTACCCGGCCGGGTCGCGGGAGGCCAGGCTCAGCGGGGGCCGCCCGCCGTCGGCCCCGAGCTCCCGCAGCCCCTCCCGCTGCGAAACCAGGGTGTACGCGCACCGGGCGACCCGTTCACCGGCGGAGGCGACCGAGTCCATGGCGACGTGCGCGGTGACGTCGCACGACCCGTCCGGCACCGGTGGCACCTGTCGCCCACCCCGGTATCCGGTCAGGCTCCCGTCGACCGGCCGGTCCTCCCTCAGGTGTCCGTAGTCGACGGCCAACGCCAGCCCTCGATCGATCCTGCTGATCGCTGTTGCCCAGGTGCCGTCCCTGGTCCGGCCGATCTCGGCCCGCGTTCCGGTGGAGGGTCCCGGGGACGTGGGCCACCAGCGGGTCAGCCACTCGGCATCCTGAACGGTCAGCGGGTCACCGGTCGACTCCTCGCCGGTCACCGGGTCGACCAGCAGGTAGCGCCAGCCGTCGACGGTGTGCACGGCCAGGTCGAGGGGAACGTTGTCCAGCCACTCGGTGGCCACCAGCAGCCCGGTGATCTTCTCGGGGATCTCGCTCGTCCAGCGGATCTCCGCCGGCAGGTCGCCCGGGCGGGGTGCCCGTTCGACGGCGGTGAGGCGGACCCGATCGGCGAGCGGAAGCGGCGCGGCGGTGCTGGTCCCGGAAGCCCCCGCGAGCAGGGAACGCAGCAACTCACCCCGACCCGCGCCGACATCCACCACGTCGAGGCGGGCCGGCTGCCCAAGAACAAGATCAAGAGAGGTGAGCAGGCGCAGCAGGGCGGCGCAGAAAACCGGAGAGGCGTGCACGCTGGTGCGGAAGTGGGCCGCCGGGCCGGCCCCGGAGACGAAGAAGCCACCGGGCCCGTAGAGCGCCCGCTCCATCGCCACCCGCCAGGGCAGCCGTTCCGTGAAGGTCACCCGCCGACGGTACGGGCCCGGCAGATCTCGACGCAGCCCGTAGTGGCCGTGGAAACCTCCCCGCGGCGGCCGGTGAAGGTTTTCACACATGCTTGGTCCCGCTCCTTGGCCCCGGCGCATACTTGCGATCGACCGGTACCCCCTTCGAGGACTGGATCGATTGCCATGAGCGCACCGCTGCGTTCGCGTCCGGCCGGCCCGCACGGGCCCGCCGTGTCGCCGGATGGCGCCTCGTCCGGCGCCCCGCTCGTCTTGCCCCGTACCCTCACCGTCGGCGTGATCGGCGCCGGCCGGGTCGGTGCCGTGTTCGGCGCGGCCCTCGCCGCCGCCGGTCACCGGGTGGTCGCCGCCTCCGGTGCCTCCGGGGCCGCCAGGGCCCGGCTGGCGCTGCTGTTGCCGCAGACCCCGAACCGCTCCGTGGCCTCGGTGGCCCGCGCCGCCACCGACCTGCTGATCGTGGCGGTCCCCGACGACGCCCTGGCCGGGGTGGTCGCCGGGCTGGCCGAGGCCGGCGCGCTGCGCCCCGGCCAGGTCGTCGCGCACACCTCCGGCGCGCACGGGCTGGCCGTCCTCGCCCCGGCCGCCGCCGTCGGCGCCCGGCCGCTCGCACTGCACCCGGCGATGACCTTCACCGGTACGCCGGACGACCTGGCCCACCTCGCCGGCATCTCGTACGGAGTGACCGCCCCGGCGGAGCTGCGCCCGTTCGCCGCCCGGCTGGTCGCCGATCTCGGTGGCGTGCCGGAGTGGGTGGCGGAGGCCGACCGGCCGCTCTACCACGCGGCGCTGGCGCATGGCGCGAACCACCTGGTGACCCTGGTCAACGAGGCCGTCGACCGGCTGCGCGACGCCGGGGTGGACCGGCCGGAGAAGGTGCTCGCCCCGCTGCTGCGGGCCGCCCTGGAGAACGCCCTGCGCCTCGGCGACGACGCGCTGACCGGCCCGGTCTCCCGGGGCGACGCGGGCACCGTACGCCGGCACCTGGTCAAGCTGGCGGCGACCGCGCCGGAATCCGTGGCCCCCTACCTGGCGTTGGCCAGGAGGACCGCGGACCGGGCGATCGCGGCCGGCCGGCTGCGCCCGGCGGACGCGGAATCGCTGCTTGACGTGCTGAGTGGGATTCATCGGGAGGTGGCCGCATGACCGGGCTGGTGCACACGCGCAAGGAACTGGCGGCGGCGCGGGACGACCTGACCGGCAGCGTCGCCGTGGTGATGACCATGGGCGCGCTGCACTCCGGGCACGAGACGCTGCTGCGGGCCGCCCGGGAGCGGGCCGACCACGTCCTCGTCACGATCTTCGTGAACCCGCTTCAGTTCGGCCCGAACGAGGACTTCGACCGCTACCCGCGCACCCTCGACGCCGATCTGGAGGTCTGCCGGCGGGCCGGCGCGGATCTGGTCTTCGCCCCCTCGGTGGCCGACATGTATCCGGACGGCCAGCCGAAGGTCCGGCTCGACCCGGGCCCGCTCGGCGACGACCTGGAGGGGCTGAGCCGCCCCGGCTTCTTCCACGGGGTGCTCACCGTGGTCATGAAGCTGCTCCAGCTCACCCGCCCCGACCTGGCCTTCTTCGGTGAGAAGGACTACCAGCAGCTCACCCTGGTCCGGCGGATGGTCCGCGACCTGGACGTGCCGGTGGAGATCGTCGGCGTGCCGACCGTACGCGAGCCGGACGGCTTGGCGCTGTCCAGCCGCAACCGCTACCTCTCGGCGGAGGAGCGCGAGGCGGCGCTGAGTCTCTCCGCCGCGCTGCGGGCCGGCGTCGCGTCCGCCGAGCAGGGCGCGGACGCGGGCGCGGTGCTGGCCGCCGCCCATCGCGGCTTCGACTCGGGCACGGCGGGCGCCCGCCTCGACTACCTGGTGCTCACCGACACCGACCTGGAGCCGGGGCCGGTCGCCGGCCCGGCGCGGCTGCTCATCGCGGCCTGGGTCGGCGCCACCCGCCTGATCGACAACGCGGCGATCCCGCTCGCCCCGCGTTCCTGACCACGTCTGCCACGCCCGCGAAAGGCACCCCGATGCTCCGGACCATGCTCAAGTCGAAGATCCACCGGGCCACCGTGACCCAGGCCGACCTGCACTACGTCGGCTCGGTGACCGTGGACGAGGATCTGCTCGACGCGGCCGACCTGCTCCCCGGCGAGCAGGTGGCGATCGTGGACATCACCAACGGGGCCCGGCTGGAGACGTACGTGATCCCGGGGCGGCGGGGCAGTGGCGTGATCGGCATCAACGGCGCCGCCGCGCACCTGGTGCGCCCCGGTGACCTGGTCATCCTCATCTCGTACGGGCAGATGGACGATGCCGGGGCGCGGACGTACCAGCCCCGGGTGGTGCACGTCGACGCCGACAACAAGGTGGTCGACCTGACCGCCGACCCGACCACCGCCGCCCCCGGCACCGCCGGCGATCCCGTCCCCAACCCCCTCGCGGCCAGTCTGAACTGACCGGGGCGTCCGCTGCCACCTGTGGCCCGGCGACCGTAGGGCCCTCAGGTCGGCCGGCGGCCGGCGCGGACGAGGTAGCCCAAACCACTCGTCCCGCCCCCGCCCCGCGGGACGAGGAGCGTTCGGGTTGACTGTGCTCATGGACCTTCCGACCGTCGACCTGCCGGCCCTGCCCAGGCTGCTCGCCGCACCCGCACCCGGTTGGGTGGAGACCACCGACGTGATCGTCGTCGGGTCCGGGGTCGCCGGCCTGACCGCCGCGCTGCACCTGCGCGAGGCGGGGCTGCACGTCACGGTGGTCACCAAGGTCGACATCGACGAGGGGTCGACCCGGTGGGCACAGGGCGGCATCGCCGCGGTGCTCGACCCGACCGACACCCCGGCCGCGCACGCGTACGACACGGAGGTCGCCGGCGTCGGCCTGTGCGATCCGGCGGCGGTCCGGGTGCTGGTGGAGGAGGGCCCGACCCGGCTGCGCGAGCTGATGCGGATCGGGGCGGAGTTCGACCGCAACCCGGACGGGTCGTTGATGCTCACCCGGGAGGGCGGCCACCGGGCCGACCGGATCGTGCACGCCGGCGGCGACGCCACCGGTGCCGAGGTGCAGCGGGCGCTGCACGCGGCGGTCCACCGCGACCCGTGGATCCGGCTGGTCGAGCACGCTCTGGTGCTGGACCTGCTGCGCGCCCCCGGCGACGGCCCGGACGGGCTCGGCCCGGCCTGCGGGATCACCCTGCATGTGCTCGGCGAGGGCAGCGAGGACGGTGTCGGGGCGATCCTGGCCCGGGCGGTGGTGCTGGCCACCGGCGGCATGGGTCAGATCTTCGCGGCCACCACCAACCCGGCGGTCTCCACCGGCGACGGGGTCGCGCTCGCCATGCGGGCCGGCGCGGCGGTCACCGACGTGGAGTTCGTCCAGTTCCACCCGACCGCGCTGATCACCCCGGCCGGGGTGGGCGCGCCGGGCGTGACGCGGGCCCAGCAGCCGCTGGTCTCCGAGGCGCTGCGCGGCGAGGGCGCCCACCTGGTCGA
The DNA here is from genome assembly GCF_047921475.1 of Micromonospora sp. SL4-19. Lineage (NCBI taxonomy): Bacteria > Bacillati > Actinomycetota > Actinomycetes > Micromonosporales > Micromonosporaceae > Micromonospora > Micromonospora sp. SL4-19. Next base: position 85,295 of record NZ_JBLROB010000024.1, on the reverse strand, counting down.
CGGCGACGGCAAGCGATTCATGATCGGCCAGCACGAACTGGCCGAGCTGGCCCCCCGGGACGTGGTCGCCAAGGGCATCCACCGGGTGCTGCTGGCCACCGGCGCGGACCACGTCTGGCTGGACGCCCGCCACCTCGGCGGGGACTTCCTGGCCCGGCGTTTCCCGACCATCGTCGCCTCCTGCCTGGCCATCGGCGTGGACCCGGCGACCGACCTGATCCCGGTCGCCCCGGCCGCCCACTACGCCTCCGGCGGCGTCCGCACCGACCTGCACGGGCGCACCTCCATCCCCGGCCTCTACGCCTGCGGCGAGGTCGCCTGCACCGGCGTGCACGGCGCCAACCGGCTGGCCAGCAACTCGCTGCTGGAGGGGCTGGTCTTCTCCCGCCGGATCGCCGAGGACATCGCCGCCGGCCTGCCCGAGCAGGCGAAGCCGGCGGAGACGGGCGCCTGGGTGGGCGGCCAGGGCTGGGTGGCGCCGGCCGAGGGCACGCCGGCCCTGCAGCGGGCGATGACCCGTGGGGCGGGCGTGCTCCGCTCGGCGGAGACCCTGGCCGCGACAGCTACCGCCCTCACCGAGCTGGGTCAGGGCCGGGGGGTCCCGCGCACCGCCGACTGGGAGGCGACGAACCTGATCACCGTGGCGTCGGCACTGGTCGCCGCCGCGTACACCCGTCGGGAGACCCGGGGCTGCCACTGGCGGGAGGACTTCCCGACGGCCGACGAGCGGTGGCTGGGCCACCTGGTCGGCGGGGTCGGGACGGAGGGAAGGTTGACCGAGCGGTGGGAGGCGAGTTCACGGTGAGCGCGAGGAGTGAGCCGATCTTGCGAGCCCCGCAGTCGCGAACTGAGGAGTCACGGTGAGGGAGTCGACGGAGCGGGCGTTGCGAGCCGGTGGCCTGGACCCGGAGCGGGTACGGCGGGTGGTCGTCGACGCGCTCGCCGAGGACCTGGGGCCGGACTTCCTCGACGTCACCAGCCTCGCCACCGTGCCCGCCGGGCAGAACGACACCGGCGACCTGGTCGCCCGCGCCGACGGCGTGGTGGCCGGCCTACCCGTGGCGGCGGCGGTGTTCGAGCTGGTGGGCGAGGTGACCGGCACGGACCGTACGGTCGAGGTGTCGCTGGTGGCCCACGACGGGCAGCGGGTGGCGCGCGGCGACGTGCTGGCCACGGTGACCGGCCCGACCCGGCTGCTGCTCACCGCCGAACGGACCGCGCTCAACCTGCTCTGCCGGATGTCCGGGGTGGCCACCCACACCCGGGCCTGGGCCGACGCCCTGACCGGCACGAAGGCGATGGTGCTCGACACCCGCAAGACCACTCCCGGCCTGCGCGCCCTCGAGAAGTACGCGGTCCGCGCCGGCGGCGGCACCAACAAGCGGATGGGCCTGCACGACGTCGCAATGATCAAGGACAACCACAAGGTCGCCGCGGGCGGCATCGCGGCGGCCTACCGTCGGGTCCGGGAGGCGTTCCCGGACGTGCCGGTGCAGGTTGAGGTGGACACGCTGGCCGAGGCGGTGGAGGCGGTCGAGGCCGGCGCCGACTTCCTGCTGCTGGACAACATGACCCCGGCGCAGCTGCGTGAGGTGGTCGCCGCGGTGGGCGACCGGGCCGAGCTGGAGGCCACCGGCGGGCTGACCCTGCCGGTGGCGGCCGAGTACGGCGCGGCCGGCGTCGACTTCATCTCGGTGGGCGCGCTGACCCACTCCTCGCCGATCCTGGACATCGCGCTGGACCTGCGGGAGGAGTGAGCCGCGGCGCGTCTAGGCTGCCAGCGTGTTGCTCTGCATCGACATCGGAAACACCAACACCGTGCTGGCGACCTTCGACGGCGACAAGCTGGTGCACTCCTGGCGGATCAAGACCGACGCCCGCTCCACCGCGGACGAGCTGGGCCTGATGTTCCGGGGGCTGCTGGCCGGTGACGCCGTGGAGATCACCGGGGTGGCGGCCTGCTCGACGGTGCCCGCCGCGCTGCGCTCGCTGCGCACCATGCTGGCCCGCTACTACGCGGACCTGCCGAGCGTGATCGTCGAGCCCGGGGTACGCACCGGGGTGCAGCTGGCCATCGACAACCCCAAGGAGGTCGGTTCGGACCGGGTGGTGAACACCCTGGCCGCGTACAACCTCTACGGCGGACCGTCGATCGTGGTGGACTTCGGCACCACCACCAACTTCGACGTGATCAGCGGCCGGGGCGAGTTCCTCGGCGGCGCGTTCGCGCCGGGCATCGAGATCTCCTTCGACGCGCTCGCCGCCCGGGCCGCCCAGCTGCGCAAGGTGGAGGCCACGAAGCCCCGCTCGGTGATCGGCAAGAACACCGTGGAGTGCCTTCAGGCCGGCCTCTACTTCGGCTTCGCCGGCCAGGTCGATCGGATCGTCGAGCGGATGACCGAGGAGCTGGGTGAGGTGAAGGCGGTCATCGCCACCGGCGGCCTGGCGGCGCTGGTGCTCAACGAGTGCCGCACGATCACCCACCACGAGCCGATGATCACGCTGATCGGCCTGCGGATGGTGTACGAGCGCAACGTCTGAGCCCGCTGCGGTTCAGCGCCGCCGGGAGCGGAAGACGAACGTCCGGTACGGCAGCTCGACGGTCTCCCGGCCGGCCAGGTCCGGGTGCGTGGCGAAGAGTTGCCGCAGCTCCCGGTCGACCCGTTCCTGCTCCTCGACGGGCGCGGTCAGCCAGTACGAGCGGGTGTGCAGCATGCCGACCACCTCGTCCGGCGTGAGCGTGGTCGAGTGGGCGAACTCGCCCAGCTCGACCGGCTCGAAGGCGGGGCCGAAGTCGCCGTACTTCTCGGTCACGTCGCCGGCGTTGTCGCCGAGGTGGGCGATTCGGCCCAGTTCCGCCACCCAGGCCACCCGTTCGTCCCGGGTGTTCCAGATGGGGGCGAACACGCCGCCGGGCCGCAGGACCCGGGCGATCTCGGCGTGCGCGGGCTCCCGGTCGAACCAGTGGTACGCCTGCCCCACCAGCACCGCGTCCGCCGAGCCGTCCGGCAGCGGCATCGCCTCGGCGCTGCCGGCCAGCGGCGTCGTGCCCGGGGTCGCGGCCGCCAGCTGCGCCCGCATCCCCGGATCCGGCTCCACGGGTATGACCTGCCCCAACTCCAGCTCGGCGGGTCTGGCGCCGCGCCGCGACCCGGAGCCGTCCTCGTGCCGGAGCGCGAGCACCCCACGGCTGAGGATGCCGGTGCCCGCGCCGAGGTCCACCACCCGGGCCGGTGCCGGTAGTCCGTCCAGCGCCCAGCGCAGCGCCGGCTCGGGATATCGGGGCCGGTACCGGTCGTAATCGGCGGCGGCCACGCCGAAGGACAGCGCCTGAGTGGAGTCCGTCATGGGCGGCAGGTTATCCCGTAACGGCCAGCAGGGGGCTTGAGTACGCTCATGTGCTGACCCGCCGATTTTTCTGAGGCCTGAGGAAGCGTGCCGTGATCGAGCAGAACGCCGTGCCAGTTGACCCCGCCGACGACCTTCCGGAGCAGATGAAGGTCCGCCGGGAGAAGCGGGACCGGATGCTCGCCGAGGGCGTCGAGCCGTACCCGGTCGGCTACACCCGGACCAGCACCCTCGCCCGGATCCGCGAGCAGTACGCCGAATTGCCGACCGACACCGCCACCGGCGACAGGGTCTCGGTCACCGGCCGGGTGATCTTCGTACGCAACACCGGCAAGCTCTGCTTCGCCACCCTGCGCGACGGTGACGGCACCGAGCTGCAGGCGATGCTCTCGCTGGACCGGGTCGGCGCGGAGCGGCTGGAGGACTGGAAGCGCCTGGTCGACCTCGGCGATCACGTCGGCGTCACCGGCGAGGTGATCACCAGCCGGCGCGGCGAACTGTCGGTGCTGGTGGAGGAGTGGGCGGTCACCGCCAAGGCGTTGCGCCCGCTGCCGGTGGCGCACAAGCCGCTGAGCGAGGAGGCCCGGGTCCGCCAGCGCTACGTCGACCTGGTCGTCCGCCCGCAGGCGCGGCAGATGGTGCGTACCCGGGCCGCCGCGGTGCGCAGCCTCCGCGACACCCTGCACGCCCAGGACTTCATCGAGGTGGAGACCCCGATGCTCCAGTTGCTGCACGGTGGTGCGGCGGCCCGCCCATTCGTTACCCACAGCAATGCGCTCAACACCGATCTGTATCTGCGAATCGCACCGGAACTGTTTCTCAAGCGCGCCGTGGTCGGTGGCGTCGACCGGGTCTTCGAGATCAACCGCAACTTCCGTAATGAGGGCATCGACTCGTCGCACTCCCCGGAGTTCGCGATGCTCGAGGCCTACCAGGCGTACGGCGACTACAACACGATGGCCGAGCTGACCCGCAATCTCGTGCAGCAGGCCGCGATCGCGGTCGGTGGCTCGACGGTGGTCACCCACGTCGACGGCCGCGAGTTCGATCTGGGCGGCGAGTGGCGCTCGGTGACCCTGTTCGGTGTGCTTTCCGAGGCGCTCGGTGAGGAGGTCACCGTCCGCACGGAAAGGTCCCGCCTGGTCGAGTACGCGGACAAGGTCGGGCTCTCCGTCGACCCGAAGTGGGGCCCGGGCAAGCTGGCCGAGGAACTCTTCGAGGAACTGGTCGTTCCGTCGCTCCAGGCGCCCACCTTCGTCTTTGACTACCCGGAGGAGACCAGCCCGCTGACCCGGGCGCACCGCAGCGAGCCGGGGCTGGCCGAGAAGTGGGACCTCTACGTCCTCGGTTTCGAGCTGGGCACCGCGTACTCCGAGCTGGTCGACCCGGTGGTGCAGCGGGAGCGGCTGGTGGCCCAGGCGCAGCTCGCCGCCCGCGGCGACGACGAGGCCATGCGACTGGACGAGGACTTTCTCCGGGCGATGGAGTACGGAATGCCGCCGGCCGGTGGTATGGGAATGGGAATCGACCGGCTCCTGATGGCGCTGACCGGCCTGGGAATTCGGGAAACGATCCTGTTCCCGTTGGTCCGGCAGGAGTAGCCGACGGCCGTCTCCGGGTCGTTACCGCATCCTATTGACGCGGCGAGCATCGGGCGGGTTATTGTGCTCCTGTATTGCAGGAGCACAACCCTGCTCGAAAGGAATGTGGGACGTGGCCAAGCAGATCATTCACAAGCTGGTCGATGACCTGGACGGCGGGGACGCTGACGAGACCGTCAAGTTCGCGCTGGACGGCGTGCAGTACGAGATCGACCTGTCGTCATCGAACGCCGAGAAATTGCGTGACGTATTCGCGCAGTACATCGCGCACGGGACCAAGGTCGGGCGCGGCGGGGTGGTCGTGGGCGGCCGGGCCGCGCGTGGCCGGGGCGGCGCGACCGCGGACCGCGAGCAGAACAAGGCCATCCGGGCCTGGGCCAAGAAGGCCGGCAAGGACATCTCCGACCGGGGCCGCATCCCGCAGGAGATCGTCGAGGAGTACCACTCGAAGGCGGGCCACTGATCTGACAGCCCCTACCGGGCGACACCGACGCCGGACCGGAGTGCCACTCCGGGCCGGCGTCGTCTTTTTCGCCCCGACGCGCCGTCTGTCCGGTCCGTGCCGGGCCCGCCCGACATCCCGGTCGGGCGCGCTGCGAACCCGCGTCGGGGCCGGGAAGAAATCGGCCCTCGGGCAGGTTGTCCACAGGCGGTGGAGATGCTGTCCACAGGTTGTGGATGACCGGCGACCGGCACAGACGCCGTCCGCCCGAGACCGGAAGACCTTCCGGGAGCCCCGACCGGGCTTTTCCACCTGCGGTCGAATTTCGCTCTGCGCGTAGAGGCAGGGGTACCGGAACACCTGCTGAGCGCGGACCGTTGTCAGAAACGACGTGGGAACGGCCTTTCGCGGGGACACACGACCTCAGCGGAGTCGGTCCACGGCGATAGAGTAAGGAGGCACGGACGCCCGTCCCGGACGTCCGCGCACCGGCCCCGCCAAGATTTTGACCATCAAGGCGCACGGCACGTGAGGAGCACGAGGGCATGTTCGAGCGGTTCACCGACCGAGCGCGACGGGTTGTCGTCCTGGCCCAGGAAGAGGCCCGGATGCTCAACCACAACTACATCGGTACGGAGCACATCCTGCTGGGCCTGATCCACGAGGGTGAGGGTGTCGCGGCAAAGGCCCTGGAGAGCCTCGGCATCTCCCTCGAGGGCGTCCGCCAGCAGGTCGAGGAGATCATCGGCCAGGGCCAGCAGGCGCCGAGCGGGCACATCCCGTTCACGCCGCGGGCCAAGAAGGTGCTGGAGCTGTCGCTGCGCGAGGCGCTGCAGCTCGGCCACAACTACATCGGCACGGAGCACATCCTGCTCGGCCTGATCCGCGAGGGCGAGGGCGTCGCCGCCCAGGTGCTGGTCAAGCTCGGCGCCGACCTCAACCGGGTCCGCCAGCAGGTGATCCAGCTGCTCTCCGGCTACCAGGGCAAGGAGCCGGCCGCCGCGGGCACCGCGCCGGGCGAGGCCGCGCCGTCGACCAGCCTGGTGCTGGACCAGTTCGGCCGCAACCTGACCCAGGCCGCCCGTGAGGGCAAGCTCGACCCGGTCATCGGGCGCGAGAAGGAAATCGAGCGGGTCATGCAGGTGCTCTCCCGCCGTACCAAGAACAACCCGGTTCTGATCGGTGAGCCCGGCGTCGGCAAGACCGCCGTGGTCGAGGGGCTGTCCCAGAAGATCATCAAGGGCGAGGTGCCCGAGACGCTGAAGGACAAGCAGCTCTACACGCTCGACCTCGGCGCCCTGGTCGCCGGTTCCCGCTACCGCGGTGACTTCGAGGAGCGCCTCAAGAAGGTGCTCAAGGAGATCCGCACGCGCGGCGACATCATCCTGTTCATCGACGAGATCCACACCCTGGTGGGTGCGGGTGCCGCCGAGGGCGCGATCGACGCGGCGAGCATCCTCAAGCCGATGCTGGCCCGTGGCGAGCTGCAGACCATCGGCGCCACCACGCTCGACGAATACCGCAAGCACCTGGAGAAGGACGCCGCCCTCGAGCGCCGCTTCCAGCCGATCCAGGTGGGTGAGCCGTCGCTGGCCCACACCATCGAGATCCTCAAGGGCCTGCGGGACCGCTACGAGGCGCACCACCGCGTTTCGATCACGGATGCGGCTCTGGTTGCGGCCGCAACTCTGGCCGACCGGTACATCTCCGACCGGTTCCTGCCAGACAAGGCGATCGACCTGATCGACGAGGCCGGCGCGCGGATGCGGATCCGTCGGATGACCGCGCCGCCAGACCTGCGTGACTTCGACGAGCGAATCGCCCAGGTGCGCCGCGACAAGGAGTCCGCGATCGACGCGCAGGACTTCGAGCGGGCTGCCCAGCTCCGCGACAAGGAGAAGCAGCTGCTCGGCCAGAAGGCCCAGCGGGAGAAGGAGTGGAAGGCCGGTGACCTGGACGTCGTCAGCGAGGTCGACGACGAGCAGATCGCCGAGGTGCTCGGCAACTGGACCGGCATCCCGGTCTACAAGCTGACCGAGGAAGAGACCTCGCGCCTGCTGCGCATGGAGGACGAGCTGCACAAGCGCGTCATCGGCCAGGAGGACGCGGTCAAGGCGGTCTCGAAGGCGATCCGGCGGACCCGGGCAGGCCTGAAGGACCCGAAGCGCCCGTCCGGCTCGTTCATCTTCGCCGGCCCGTCCGGTGTCGGTAAGACCGAGCTGTCCAAGGCGCTCGCCGAGTTCCTGTTCGGCAGCGAGGACGCCCTCATCCAGCTGGACATGTCCGAGTTCCACGACCGGTACACGGTCTCCCGGCTGGTGGGTGCCCCGCCCGGCTACGTCGGCTACGACGAGGGCGGGCAGCTGACCGAGAAGGTGCGTCGCCGGCCGTTCTCGGTGGTCCTCTTCGACGAGATCGAGAAGGCCCACCCGGACGTGTTCAACACGCTCCTCCAGATCCTGGAGGACGGGCGGCTCACCGACGGCCAGGGCCGGATCGTGGACTTCAAGAACACGGTCATCATCCTGACCACCAACCTCGGTACGCGGGACGTCGCCAAGGCGGTCTCGATGGGCTTCCAGGCCTCTGAGGATTCCGAGTCGAACTACGACCGGATGAAGCAGAAGGTCAACGACGAGCTCAAGCAGCACTTCCGGCCCGAGTTCTTGAACCGGATCGACGACACCATCGTCTTCCACCAGCTGCGCGAGAACGAGATCCTCTCGATCGTGGACATCATGATCCAGCGGATCGAGGGCCAGCTGCGCAACAAGGACATGGGCCTGGAGCTGACCGACAACGCCAAGAAGTACCTGGCGAAGAAGGGCTTCGACCCGGTGCTGGGCGCGCGGCCGCTGCGCCGCACGATCCAGCGCGACATCGAGGACAACCTCTCCGAGCGGATCCTCTTCAACGAGCTGACCCCGGGTCAGATCGTGGTGGTGGACTGCGAGGGTGACCCGAGCAACATCGACAAGTCCAAGCTCGTCTTCCGGGGCAACGACCGGCCGGTGGCCGTGCCGGACGCGGTCCCGGCGGACCTCGGTGGCGCCGCCACCGCAGGTGCCGACGAGTAAGCGACACCCGACAGGGCGACGGCCCCGGCAGGCGAAAGCCTGTCGGGGTCGTCGCCTTTTTCGTGAAAGAGGGCGCCGCGCGCGTGGGGTCAGGGGTGGGGGAGGGGGGCCGGGGGACCGTCGCCGATCAGTCGGAAGGACGCCACGCCGACCGGCTCGACCAGGCCGTCGGTGACCAGCCCGGCCAGGGCCCGGGCGCGCTGCACGTCGTCGTGCCAGACCTGGTCCAGCCGCTGGTGCGGCACCGGGCCGGTTGCCTCGCGGAGCACCGCGAGCAGCAGGCCGCGCACCTGTCGATCCGTGCCGGCGTACCGCTGGGGGCGGCGGGTCGGGCCGACCGGCGCCTCCTGACCGGACGCGCGCCACGCGCAGAGCGACTCCACCGGACACAGTGCGCAGCGCGGGGAGCGGGCGGTGCAGACCACCGCGCCGAGTTCCATGAACGCGGCGCTGGCCAGCGCGGCGGCGGCCGGCTCCGCCGGGAGCAAATCCTCGGTGGCGACCAGGTCGGCGGGGCGGGTGGCCGGGCCGGCGTCCGGCTCGCCGGCGATCGCCCGGCACACCACCCGGCGTACGTTGGTGTCCACCACCGGGTGCCGCTGCCCGTACGCGAAGGCCGCGACGGCCCGGGCCGTGTACGTGCCGACTCCCGGCAGGGCCAGCAACTGGTCCAGCCGGTCCGGAACCTCGCCAGCGTGCCGCTCCACGATCGCCACCGCGCAGTCGCGCAGCCGTACCGCCCGGCGGGGGTAGCCGAGCCGCCCCCACATCCGGATCGCCTCGGCCGGGGTGTCCTCCGCCAACGCGGCCGGGGTGGGCCACCGGTCCAGCCACGCCGCCCAGGCGGGCAGCACCCGGACCACCGGCGTCTGCTGGAGCATGACCTCGCTGACCAGGATCGCCCAGGCGCCGACGCCCGGCTCGCGCCACGGCAGGTCGCGGGCGTTCCGCTCGTACCAGCGGCTGACGAGGGTGGTGAAGCTGGGTTCGGACATCGCGCTGCCGATGATGTCACGGGCGGCTTTCCCGCAGGATGGGCGGGCAGGGCGGGCCGGCGCGGCCCACCGGGAGCGGCGGGGCAGAATGTCCGGATGAACGAGCTCGCGATCACCGTCATCGGCCGGGACCGGCCGGGCATCGTGGCTGACGTCGCCGAGGCGCTCGCGCGGCTCGGCGCGAACCTCACCGACTCCACAATGACCCGGCTGCGGGGACACTTCGCGATGACCCTGATCTGCGTGGGCCCGTCCGCCGCCGACGTCGAGGCCGCGTTGGCCCCGCTCGCCGCCGACGGCCAGCTGTTGGCCACCGTACGCGCTGTCACTCCGGACGGGCAGACGGCTCCGGCCGGCGAGCCGTACGTGATGACGGTGCACGGCGCGGACCGGATGGGCATCGTCGCCGCGATGACCCGGGTGCTGGCCGACACGGGCGGCAATGTCACCGACCTGAGCACCCGGTTGACCGGGTCCCTCTACGTGGTGGTCGCCGAGGTGGAGTTGCCGCCGGGCAGCTCCGACGAGGTGGCCGGCCGGCTCGCCCGCACCGCTGCCGAGCTGGGCGTGGGCGTCAGCCTCCGCCCGGCGGACCCGGACCTGCTGTGACGGCGGAGTACGTCGGCCTGGACGGCTGGACCCCGCAGGCGCTGGGCGTGCCGGGCGACGTGCGGCGGGTGGTCGCCGCGCCCGACCCGGTGCTCAGCCGGCCCGGTCCGGAGGTCGACCCGACCTCGGAAGAGGTGGTCCGCCTCGCCGCCGACCTGGTCGCCACCATGCGGGTGTCGCCCGGCTGCGTGGGGCTCGCCGCCCCACAGGTCGGGGTGAGCGCCCAGGTGTTCGCGGTGGACGTCACCGGCCACCCGAAGGCGGTCACCGTGCACGGCGCCTTCGTGCTCTGCAACGCGCAGGTGGTGGAGGCGAGCCGCTGGAAGGCGGGGCGGGAGGGCTGCATGTCGGTGCCCGACCTGACCGGCGACGTGAAGCGGGCCAGCCGGCTCGTGGTCGAGGGCGTGCTGCCGGGAACGGGAGTGCCGGTGCGGCTGGTCACCGACGGCTTCGAGGCCCGCGCGCTCCAGCACGAGATCGACCACTGCGCCGGCCTGCTCTTCCTCGACCGGGTGTCCGGCGCGCACGCCGTCTACCAGCGCAAGGTCTACCTCTGAACCGTCCGGACCCGGGAGGTCGTCGTGGCGCTGCGCGCTCGTCCCGAGCCGTTCGGTGACCGTGGGCGGTCGACTGTGGAGTGCGGGTCCGGTGCGGGGGATCCGTACCGGCGCGTCGTCCCCCGCGCCTTGCGGTGCGCCGCTACGGTGGACGCATCATGCGTCTGACGGTCGGCCCCCTGCCACCCGCCGTGTACTGGCGGCGTCGTGCCGTCGTACTCGGAGCGGGGCTTCTCTTCCTGATTGTCGTGCTCTATTCCTGCAACCCTCCGGGGCGCGCCACCGGCACGTCGAGCAATCAGCCCGGGGCGACGGGCGCCCCCGAACCGACCCGGACGGTGCTGACGCCGAAATCCGGAAGCCCGTCCCCGACGCCGAGTGACTCCGGCGGCGGCTCCGACGGTGGCCAGAGCGGGTCGACGGGCGGCGGCCAGAACGGGTCGACGGACGGTGGCCAGAACGGGTCGACGGGTGGTGGCAGCGGGACGAACGAAGCCCCGGTCGCCCCGGTGGTGGACGACGGGACCTGCGCCGACTCGGAGATCAAGGTGACCCCGGTGGCCCTGCCGGCCACCGCCCAGCAGGGCACAGTGGTCACTCTCCGCCTCAAGATCAAGAACGTGTCGGAGCGTACGTGCAGCCGGGACGTCGGCGCCGACCTCCAGGAACTGTTCATCAAGGCCGGTGCGGAGAAGGTCTGGTCCTCGGACACCTGCGGCACCAACAAGGGCTCGGACGTGCAGTCGTTCACGCCGAACTTCGAGCGTTCCTACGAGCTGGGTTGGAACGGCCGGGACACCACTCGCTGCAAGAACGGCCTGGCCGCCGGCCCGTACGCCGAGATCGGCAGCTACCAGGTGTTCGCCCGGGTGGGCACCAAGCTCAGCGATCCGGTGAAGCTGACCATCACCGGCTGACCATCACCGGCTGACCGGCTGACCGGCGACCGGGCCGGGGCCGGACGGGGCTCAGACGTACCGCTCCAGGATGGACGCCTCGGCGAGCCGGGACAACCCCTCGCGGACGCCTCGGGCGCGGGCGTCGCCGACCCCCTCCACCGCCTGGAGGTCCTCGACGGTGGCGCCGAGCAGCCGCTGGAGGCTGCCGAAGTGCACCACCAGCCGGTCCACCACGGCCGCGGGAAGCCGGGGCACCTTCGCCAGCAGGCGGAAGCCACGCGGGCTCACCGCCGCGTCGAGAGCGTCCGAGGCGGACGGGTAGCCGATCGCCTTCGCCACCGCCACCAGGTCGATCAGCTCGGTGGCGCCGAGCAGGTCCAGCTCCACCAGCGCCTCGTCGAGGGTGCGCGACTTCCGGCCGACGGGGAGATAGTCCCGGATGACCAGGGTGCGGTCGGCATCCACGCCGGCCATCAGCTCGTCGAGCTGGAGGGCGAGCAGCCGACCGTCGGTGCCCAGCTCCACCACGTACCCGGCGATCTCGTCGGCGATTCGGCGGACCATCTCCAGCCGCTGCACCACCGCCACCGCGTCGCGCACGGTGACCAGGTCCTCGATCTCCAGGGCGGAGAGGGTGCCGGAGACCTCGTCCAGGCGGAGCTTGTAGCGCTCCAGGGTGGCCAGGGCCTGGTTGGCCCGGGAGAGGATCGCCGCCGAGTCGTCCAGCACGTGCCGCTGGCCGTTGACGTAGAGGCTGATGATCCGCATGGACTGGCTGACCGAGATGACCGGATAGCCGGTCTGCCGGGCCACCCGCTCGGCGGTGCGGTGCCGGGTGCCGGACTCCTCGGTGGGGATGGACGGGTCGGGCATCAGGTGCACACCGGCCTGCACGATCCGGGTGCCGTCGCTGGAGAGCACCACCGCGCCGTCCATCTTGCACAGCTCGCGAACCCGGGTCGCGGAGAACTCGACGTCCATCGGGAAGCCGCCGGTGCAGATCGAGTCGACCACCTTGTCGTAGCCGAGGACGATCAGCGCGCCGGTGCGGCCGCGCAGGATGCGCTCCAGGCCGTCGCGCAGTGCGGTGCCCGGCGCCATCAGGGCGAGGTTGGCCCGCAGCGGATCCCCGCCGCCCCCGCCGATGCTTCCGGTCACGCTCAAGCTGATCGGACGGGCGGAGGAGCCCACGGCGCCGGTGCGGGCGTGCGGCGTCGTCGCGGCGGGCTTGGTGGCATCGCGGTCGATCGGCACGGGCACAGTCTACGGACTGCCCTGCGGTGGGTGCTCTCGTGGTTACTGTGATGTGTCACGATGTCCGACTTCCCCGGTCATCGACCCGGCGGGCCCGCCGTCCGAAATCGCCCAGCCGGGCCCCTCGTACGCTCACCGTCGGTCATTCGGCGGAAGCGCGGGCGGCAGCCTGGAGCGCCGCGCGTACGTCGGTGACCTCGATCACCCGCATGTTCTCCGGGGCCACCCCGCTGGTGCCCGGGCCGCAGCCGGGCGGCACCAGGGCCAGCCGGAAGCCGAGCCGGGCCGCCTCGGCCAGCCGGCGCGGGACCGCCCCGACCCGGCGCACCTCGCCGGTGAGCCCGACCTCGCCGATCGCCACCAGGTGCGGGGCGATGGCCAGGTTGAGGCCGCCGGAGGCGACCGCGAGCGCCACGGCCAGGTCGGCCGCCGGCTCCACCACCCGGATGCCGCCGACCGTGGCGGCGAACACCTCGCGGTCGTGCAGGGTCAGCCGCTCGGTACGCCGCTGGAGCACCGCCAGCACCATCGCCAGCCGCGCCCCGTCCAGGCCGGAGACCGTACGCCGCGGCGAGCCGGCGACCGTGGCGCCGATCAGCGCCTGCACCTCGGTCACCAGGGCCCGACGCCCCTCCATCGCCACCGTGACGCAGGTGCCCGGCACCGGCTCCGAGTAGCGGGTCAGGAAGAGGCCGGACGGGTCGGCCAGGCTACTGATGCCCCCCTCGTGCATCTCGAAGCAGCCCACCTCGTCGGCCGCGCCGAACCGGTTCTTCACCCCCCGGACCATGCGCAGCGACGAGTGCTTGTCGCCCTCGAAGTGCAGCACCACGTCGACCAGGTGCTCCAGCACCCGGGGGCCGGCCACCTGGCCGTCCTTGGTCACGTGGCCGACCAGCACGGTGGCGACGCCCCGCTCCTTGGCGACCGCCACTAGGGCGGCGGTGACCGCCCGGACCTGGGTCACCCCGCCCGGCACACCCTCGGTCCCGGTGGTGGAGATGGTCTGCACCGAGTCGAGCACCAGCAGCCCGGGCTTGACCGCGTCGAGGTGACCGAGCACCGCCGACAGGTCGCTCTCGGCGGCCAGGTAGAGCTGCTCGTGCAGGGTGCCCATCCGCTCGGCGCGCAGCCGCACCTGGCTGACCGACTCTTCGCCGCTGACCACCAGCGACGGGCTGCCGGCGTGGGTCGCCCACTGCTGGGCCACGTCGAGCAGCAGGGTGGACTTGCCGACCCCCGGCTCGCCGGCGAGCAGCACCACCGCGCCGGGGACGAGGCCGCCGCCGAGCACCCGGTCGAGCTCGCTGACCCCGGTGGGCCGGGCCCGGGCCGGTGCGGCGCTGATGGTGGCGATCGGCCGGGCCGGCTCGGCGGGCATCCGCGAACTGACCACCCGACCGGAGACCAGCGGCCCGGTGACCGTGCACTCGACCACCGAACCCCACTCGCCGCACTCGGGGCAACGCCCCACCCACTTGGGCGGCTGATGGCCGCAGGCGTCGCACTCGTACGCCGGGCGCGGCTCGCGGGCGGCACCGCGGCCGCGGCCGGTGGCGGCGGTCGCGCGGGGGGAGGTCGATCGGGACGTGCTCACCCGTTGACGCTAACCGGGCGGTACGACGAAAGCCCACCCGGAAACGGCGACACCGCCGGCGTGGCGCTGGCCACACCGGCGGTGTCCTGGACGATGACCCGTGGGTCAGCCGCCGTGGCCGCTGCCCCCGACCTTGCCCGCCTCGCCCGCCTCTTCGCGCGGGTGGACGATCGGCGAGGGGACCGCGGCCGGGGTCAGCGGGACGCCGATCGGGGCCGGGGTCGTGATGGTCCTGCCGTCACCGAAGTCGAAGGTCAGGTTGACCTGCTGGCCACTGAGCAGCTTGTCGTTGAGCCCGACGAGTTTCAGGAACCGGGCGCTGTTGGCGTTGAGCTGCGCGTACCCGAGGGCCGGGATCTCGATCCGGGCCGGCTCGCTCGGCGCGGCCGACTCGCTCGGCGTGGCCGACGGGCTGGCCGGCTCCCCCAGACCCATGCTCGGGGAGGCGTTCGGGTCGCTCGGGGTGGGCGACGCGGAGGCCGGCTCGGTCGGGGACGAGCTCGGGCTCGTCTGCGGGCCGCTAGCGTCGGCGCCGGTCAGCACGATGTCCCGGGCGCTGTCCGTGGTGACGGTCACGGTGACCGGGTTCTTGCTGTCGTTGTAGATCACCATGTTGAGCGGGGCATCGGCACCGGGCTTGTAGCCCTCGACGCCCGGGAACTGCACATACAGGCCACGCACCGCATAGAGGTTGTCGGGGGTCTGGACGTTGACGCCCTGCACCGACGGGAGCTTCTTGGCGGTCTCGGCGATCTGTCCGGTGCCGCACCCGGACAGCAGCAGGCTCGCCGCCGCCGTACCGGCCAGCAGCAGGGCCGCCCGCCGGAAACCCCTGATCGAGCGCGTCACGTCGGTCCTCCTCGTCACGATCCCCACCCGGCCGTACGCCGGGCACGGGGTGGCCATACCCGCGCAGACCGCGCTCCAGGGTAGTTGGGGCTGATCGAGGCCCGCACGCCGACCCGGCAATGCCACCTTCCCGGGCGCCGGTCAGATCACCCGGCCGCTCGCCACCAGCAGGACCACGTCGATGAGGGCCACCACCATCACCGCCCGGAAGGCGACCACCGGACGCCCGCCCGCCCGGGGCGCGCCCCGGCCGATGTACCAGCCGAGGGCCGGCACCAGGGCGGCGACGGCGATGGCCGACAGGCCTGCCCACGACGGCGGCCCGGGTGGGCCGACGACCAGGGTCACGGTGGCCGCGAGGAGCAGTCCGGCGGCGGCCAGCCGGCTGCCCGTCGGCCCCAGTCGGTGCGGCAGCCCGTGCACCCCGGTCCGGGCGTCGTCGGCCAGGTCGGGCAGCACGTTGGCGAAGTGCGCCCCGCCGCCCAGGCAGGCGGCGGCCGCCACCAGCCAGACCGGTGGCGAGGGCGCGCCCGGCAGGGCCAGCACCACGAAGGCGGGCAGCGCGCCGAAGGAGACCGCGTACGGCAGCACGGAGACCGAGGTCGACTTCAACGGCCAGTTGTAGAGCAGCGCGGACAGCAGCCCGAGCGTCGCGCACGCCGCGGCCGCGCCGCCCGTGAGCAGCGCCACCAGCGGGGTGGCGACGGCGGCCGCACCGGCGCCGTACGCGAGGGTCCGCCGCCGGATGGTGCCGATGGCTGCCGGTTTGTCGGTACGCCCCACCGCGGCGTCGCGGTGAGCGTCGAGCGCGTCGTTGCTCCAACCGACGGCGAGCTGGCTGGCCAGGACGGTGAGCACCACGGCGGCGATCCCGGCCGGGCGGTGCCCGACGCCGGCCGCCAGCAGCCCGGCCACCACGGTGACCGCGGCGGCCGGCTCCGGGTGACTCGCCCTGACCAGCCCTAACACCGATGACGACATAAGGGAAGTCTGGTCGTTACCCGGGAGTCGTGTCACGCTCTGTCCATGAGAGACGCGGCCCCGGTGCCCATCCCGCACCGGTTGCTGTCGCGCAACGATCCCCGGCAGTACGACGACCTGGCCGGCGAGTGGTGGCGCCCGGACGGCGCGTTCGCGATGCTGCACTGGCTGGCCCAGGCCCGCGCCGCCCTGGTGCCCAGGGCGAGCAGGAGGGACGCGGTCCTGGTCGACCTCGGCTGCGGCGCCGGCCTGCTCGCCCCGCACCTGGTCGGCAAGGGTTACCGGCACGTCGGGGTGGACCTCACCCGGTCCGCCCTCGACCAGGCCGCCGCGCACGGGGTGACCGTGGTCAACGCCGACGCCACCGAGGTCCCGCTGGTGGCCGGCTGCGCCGACGTGGTCTCCGCCGGTGAGCTGCTGGAACACGTGCCGGACTGGCGCCACGCGGTCGCCGAGGCGTGCCGCCTGCTGCGCCCGGGCGGCCTGCTGGTGCTGGACACGCTCAACGACACCCTGCTGGCGCGGCTGATCGCGGTGGAGATCGGCGAACGGCTACCCACCGTGCCGCGCGGCATCCATGATCCACGGCTGTTCGTGGACGCCCGCGAGCTGGTCGCCGAGTGCGCCCGGCACGGCGTCGAGCTGCAGCTGCGCGGGATCCGCCCCGAGGTGGGCGCGACGCTGTCCTGGCTGCTGCGCCGGATGCGTGGCGGATCCGCCGAACGCGCGGCGGGCAGGGCACCGCGGATCGTGCCGACCCGGTCCACCGCCGTGCTCTATCAGGGCCGCGGGGTCCGGAACGGGTAGCCGGGGCGGGCCGGGGTAGAGGGGACGCCGAGAAGGGGGCGACATGACTGTGCACGCGCTGGAGGCGGCCCGCCGGTTGGCGCCGCGACTGGCCGCCCGGGCGGCGGATCACGACCGGGACGGCTCCTTCCCGGTTGACGACTTCGCCGACCTGCGGGAGGCCGGGTTGTTCGGGCTGATGGTCCCCCGGGAGCTGGGCGGGGCGGGAGCCACCTTCGCCGAGTACGCCGCCGTCGCCACCGAGCTGGCTCGGGGCAACGGCGCCACCGCGCTGGTGTTCAACATGCACGCCTCGGTCACCGGGGCGCTCGGTGCGGTGACCGAGGAGCTGGCGGAGGCGCTCGGCGTACCGGACGAGGCGCTGGCCGCCCGGGACCGCCTGCTCTGCGCGGCGGCGGAGGGTGCCTGGTACGCGGTGGCGATGAGCGAGCGGGGCGCCGGTGCCCGGCTGTCCCAGCTGAGCACCGTGTACGAGTCGGTCGAGGGCGGCTGGCACATCAAGGGGAGCAAGACCTTCTGCTCCGGTGCCGGGCATCCGGACGGCTACCTGGTGGCCGCCCGCAGCGCCGCCGACCAGTCGGTGGTCTCCCAGTTCCTGGTCCCGGCCGGGGCCGGGATCACCGTCGAGCCCACCTGGGACTCGCTCGGCATGCGTGCCACCGCCTCGCACGACCTGCACCTGGACGTCACTGTCCCGGCCGACCGGCTGCTCGGCGGCGTGGAGGGGTTGGCCCTGGTGGTCGCCCAGCTCATGCCGCACTGGCTGGTGGCCAGCTACGCCGCCGTCTACGTCGGGGTGGCCCGAGCGGCGATCGAGGCCGCCGCCGAGCACCTGACCGCCCGTAACCTCGCCGGCCTGCCGGCGGTCCGGGCCCGACTGGGCCGGGCGGACGCGGCTGTCGCGGCGGCCGAGCTGGTGGTGGCCGAGGCGGCCCGCCGGGTGGACGAGGCGCCCGGCGACGCGGAGACCAACCGCTGGGTGTGGCGGGCCAAGCTGCTCGCGGGCACCACCGCCGCCGACGTGGCGGCGTCCGTGTTGGAGGCGGCCGGCACCTCGGCCACCCGCCGGGGCCACCCGCTGGAGCGGCTCTACCGGGACGCCCGGTGCGGCTCGCTGCACCCGGCCACCTCCGACGTCTGCGCCGACTGGCTCGGCATCGCCGCGCTGGGCGGCGACCCGGACCGCGACGGCTCGGCGCCTCGTTGGTGAGCGCGAGGAGTGAGCCGGTTTTGCGAGCCCCGCAGTCGCGAGCGGAAGGCGGCTTGGTGAGCGCGAGGAGTGAGCCGGTTTTGCGAGCCCCGCAGTCGCGAGCGGAAGGCGGCTTGGTGAGCGCGAGAAGCGCGAGAAGTTCGCGGCTGTTGCGAGCGCTGTAGTCGCGAACGGGGGGCGGTCGTCGTTGGTGAGGCGTAGGGATCGAGACAGAGAGGTGGGGGAGATGGCCGTGCCGGTGATCGCGGGCCTGGGTACGGCGCAGCCGCCGACCGCCGCGCAGGACGAGCTCTGGGACAGCTTCTTCGCGAAGCACTTCTCCGGGACCACCCGGGCGCTGGCCGAGCGCATCTTCGCCAACTCGGGCGTGTCCCGTCGGCAGGCGGCGGTGAACCCGCTGCTGGAGGACGTCTCGGAGTGGCCGACCGAACGCCGGATGCGGCGCTACCAGATCGAGGCGTTGCCGCTCGGCAAGGAGGCGGTGAGCCGGGCGCTCACCGCCGCCGGCCTGGACGCCGGTGACATCGGGCTCTTCGTGGTCTGTTCCTGCACCGGGTACGCCACCCCGGGGCTGGACATCCTGCTCGCCCGGGACCTGGGCATGGCCCCGGACACCCAGCGCGTGTTCGTCGGCCACATGGGCTGTTATGCGGCCCTGCCCGGGTTGGGCGCGGCGAGCGACTTCGTCACCGCCCGGGGCCGCCCCGCGCTGCTGCTCTGCGCCGAACTGACCAGCCTGCACATCCAGCCGGCCGGGGCGCGGGTGGACACCCAGCAGATCGTGTCGCACGCGCTCTTCTCGGACGCCGCCGTCGCCGCCGTGCTCGTCCCCGGCGGCCCGGGGTACGCGCTCCGCGAGGTGACCGCGGTCACCGACACCTCGACGTCGGACCACATGACCTGGGACGTCACCGACACCGGCTTCCGGATGGGACTGTCGCCGAAGGTCCCGCAGGTGCTCTCGCGCCACGTCCGGGGGCTCGTCGACAACCTGCTGAGCCGGCACGGGCGGACGATTTCCGACGTGGACGGCTGGGCGGTGCACCCGGGCGGGCCACGCATTCTCAACGTGGTGGAACGGGAGCTGGCACTGCCGGCACCGGCCCTGGCGGCCTCCCGGGCCACCCTGGACCAGCACGGCAACTGCTCGTCGCCGACCGTACTGCTGATCCTGGACCGGCTGCGCCGCGCGGCGGCGCCCCCGCAGTGGATCGCGATGCTCGCCTTCGGACCGGGCCTGACCCTGTACGCGGCCCTGCTCGAGCACGCCGGCTGACCGGCCCGCCGATTCGGCCGGACGGTGGCGGTCGTGGCGCGCGGCTACGCTCACCGCATGGGCGCCGAGGACCGCGTACGGGGTGTGCTGCTGGCCGGGTTGACCGTGGCCGCGTTGGCCCTAGGCGGCTGGTGGTGGCGGGAGGCCGCACCGGACTTCGGACCGGTCGTCCCGACGCCGAGCCCGTCGCTCGTCGAGCCCACCGATCAACCGCTGGGCCAGGTCGTCTACATCGACCCGGCGACCGGGCAGGTGGTCGACGGACCGGAGACGGGCCTGGAGGACACGGTGATCCTCCACCAGGCGCCCGACGCCCCTGGGCCGGCGGAGCGCACCATCTGGGTGGACCGGTCCCACCTTGGCGCGGACGACGATCCGCTGGTCCGGCAGGCCCAGGCGGCTTCCGGCGAGCGCTACCTGCTCACCCTCGCCTGTACCGGCCCGGGGCAGTTGGCGGTGGAGCACTTCGGCGCGCGCGAGGAAGGCTCGGAGGCAGTCATCCCCTGTTCGGCGTCACCGACGGCGGTCACCCTCACCGCCAGCGGCGGGCCGCTGCTGGTGCGGTTCACCGCCTCCATCGGCGAGATCGACCTGGACGCCCGGCTCACCTCTCTGTCCTGACGGGTCGGTCAGGCGGCGATGCGGGCCAGGTCGGCGCGGTACTGCCCGACGGGGCCCAACTCGGGCACGATCCGCACCAGCGCCCCCTTCCGGTCCACCAGCAGCGCGGGGGCGGTGCCAGGGTGGGCCGTGAGGCGGATGTAGGCGCGCAGGCCTCCGGCCGGGTCGGCGAGGGCGTGTACGCCCGCGGGGGAGGCGGCGACCTCGCGGCCCTCGGTGACGGTGACCACGGTGACGCCCGGCGGCGCGGCGGCCACCGCCTGGGCCACCTGCTCGGTGCAGGCGCAGGCGTCCACCAGGATGATCATCGCTGGCAGCAGGCTGCGTAGCGGCACCGGGGATTCCTCGGCGTCGACCAGGTCGAGCGCGGGCAGCGGTCCGGCCGCGACCGGGGCGGCCGTGGGGTAGGGGACGGCGGTGGGAGTGCCACCCGAGCGCGACGAGCGGGGCCAGGTGACCGCGGCCAGTCCGGCGAGGGTGATCAGCATCGACACCAGCAGGACCAGCATCGGCAGCCCGAGCGGCGGACGGCCGTCCGGCCGGGAGGTGAGGCCGAGCCGGCGGCGCCACACGGTCTGCCGGCGGCGGTGGCGCAGTTCACGGCGGACCTGCCGGGCCTCGTCGGCGAGCGCCGAGGCATCGTCGGGGATGACCACCCGACCCCACTCCGGAGGCAGGTCGGGCAGCCCGTCCGGTGGCCCGTGGCCTTCAGCGTCAGGCATGCCCATCGGACCCCCAGGAGCCGTCTCGGCGAGCGGACGTCACGTCCACCTCCAGCGTCCCGCACCTGTCGGCGTACCGCCACACCTGGGCGCACTCGGGATTCCGCGGCTACCATGGGAGGAGCGCATTGCCCTAGACATCGACGCTCCTGTCGCCCGCGCCGGGTTGTCATCTATTGGTCACGGAGCGTGTCGAAACCATCGGTTTGACCGCCTGTCAAGCTGAAGAAATACCTCTCACAGGGCCCCTGAGCTGCGCCAACGGTCAGGACAGCGGTGAGACATCGGTGCCTGAGCGTGTTACCCTAGACACAGCGAAAGGGGTTTCGAACCTATGGTTTTCAGTGTCGGCGAGACCGTTGTTTACCCCCACCACGGGGCCGCACTCATCGAGGCAATCGAGACTCGGGTCATCAAGGGCGAGCCCAAGCAGTACCTCGTCCTGAGGGTCGCGCAGGGTGACCTGACGGTCCGGGTGCCCGCCGAGAACGCCGAGATCGTGGGTGTGCGCGAGGTGGTCGGCGAAGAGGGCCTGGGCAAGGTCTTCGACGTGCTCCGTGCACCGCACACCGAGGAGCCGACCAACTGGTCGCGGCGTTACAAGGCGAATCTGGAGAAGCTGGCCTCCGGTAACCCGCTGAAGGTCGCCGAGGTCGTCCGCGACCTGTGGCGCCGGGAGCGGGAGCGGGGCCTGTCCGCGGGCGAGAAGCGCATGCTCGCCAAGGCCCGCGACATCCTCGTCGGCGAGGTCGCGCTGGCCGAGAAGAGCACCAAGGACGAGGCGGAGACGCTGCTCGACAAGGTGCTGACCGAGGCCTGATCCACACCGCATCGTCGTACCCACCCTGTAGCCAAGAAATCCGAGGACCGCGACGTGACCGCGCAGCTCAATCCGCACGGTGACGTCGCGGTCCTTGTTCCTGCGGCCGGTGCCGGGGTACGCCTCGGTCCCGGCGCGCCGAAGGCGCTCCGGCCGCTCGCCGGGGAGCCCCTGCTGGTGCACGCGGTACGCCGGATTGCGGCGGCGCCCTCGGTGCACACCATCGTGGTGGCCGCTCCGGCGGCCGACATCGGGTCGGTCCGGGCGATGCTCGCGCCGGTCGCCCCGGTGACCGTGGTGCCCGGCGGCGCGGAGCGACAGGCGTCGGTGGCCGCCGCGCTGGCTGCCGTCCCCGCCGGGCCGGAGATCGTCCTGGTGCACGACGCCGCCCGCGCGCTCACCCCGCCCGAGCTGGTCGAGTCGGTGGCCGCGGCGGTCCGCGCCGGCCACGACGCGGTGATCCCGGTCCTCCCTGTGGTCGACACGGTCAAGGAGGTCGATGCCGGCGAGCGGGTCCTCGGCACGGTCGACCGGTCCGCCCTGCGCGCGGTGCAGACCCCGCAGGGCTTCCGCCGGTCCGTGCTGACCGCCGCCCACGAGGCGGCCGGGGACCCGTTGACCGACGACGCCGGCCTGGTGGAGAAGCAGGGCGTACCGGTGGTCTGCGTACCCGGGTCGGAGCTGGCCCTGAAGATCACCAGGCCGTTCGACCTGGCTCTCGCCGAGCACCTGCTGACGGCCGGGGCCTGACGCGTACCCTCGGCTCATGATCGTTCCTCGGGTGGCCATCGGCACGGACGTGCACGCCTTCGAGGCCGGGCGACCGTGCTGGGTCGCCGGCCTGCACTGGCCGGATCAGGACGGCCTGGCCGGTCACTCGGACGCCGACGTCGCCGCGCACGCCGCCTGCAACGCCCTGCTCTCCGCGGCCGGCCTCGGCGACCTGGGCGCGAACTTCGGCGTGGACCAGCCGGAGTGGGCGGGTGCCTCGGGCGTGGCCCTGCTCACCGAGAGCGCCCGGCGGGTCCGGGCCGCCGGCTTCCGGATCGGCAACGTGTCGGTCCAGGTGATCGGCAACCGGCCCAAGATCGGCCCGCGCCGGGAGGAGGCGCAGCGGGTGCTCTCCGACGCGGCGGGCGCGCCGGTGACCGTCTCCGCCGCCACCACCGACGGCCTCGGCTTCACCGGGCGCGGCGAGGGGCTGACCGGCATCGCGGTGGCCCTGGTGTACGAGGCCTCCGCGGAGTAGGCCACGGCGTGGGCCGGCCGGCTGGTCGCCGACGTCAGCCCCGCCGCGCCCAGGTCCAGGCGTACGCGTCGTCCTCGCAGGCCGACGCGGCGTCGCAGAGGTCCAGCGGGCGGAAGGTGTCCACCATCACCGCCAGCTCGTCGAAGAAGTCCACCCCGATGGAACGCTCGGCGGCGCCCGGCTGGGGGCCGTGGGTGAAGCCGGACGGGTGCAGCGAGATCGAACCCTGCTCGATGCCGGAGCCGCGCCGGGCCTCGTAGTTGCCGCCGGTGTAGAAGAGCATCTCGTCCGAGTCGACGTTGTGGTGGTTGTACGGCACCGGGATGGCGTCCGGGTGGTAGTCGACCTTGCGGGGCACGAACGAGCAGATCACGAAGTTCGGGCCCTGGAAGGTCTGGTGCACGGGCGGCGGCTGGTGGATCCGCCCGGTGATCGGCTCGAAGTCGTGGATGGAGAACGCCCACGGGTAGAGGTGGCCGTCCCAGCCGACCACGTCGAACGGGTGGTGGGCGTAGGTGTACCTCGTCCAGCCGCGCCGGTGCCGGACCAGCACCTCGACGTCCTCGCCGTCGACCAGCAGCGGCGCGTCCGGTCCCCGGACGTCCCGCTCGCAGTACGGCGAGTGCTCCAGGAACTGCCCGCGTACGGACAGGTAGCGCTTGGGCGGGCCGACGTGCCCGGCCGCCTCGATGGCGAGCAGCCGGGCCGGCTCGTCGCCGGTCGGCACCAGCCGGTGGATGGTCGAGGTGGGGATGATGACGTAGTCGCCGGCCACCGCGTCCAGCACGCCGAAGGGCGACTCGACCCGCAGCGACCCGGACTCCAGGTAGAGGCAGTGGTCGCCGGTGGCGTCCCGGAACAGCGGGGACGGCTGGTCGGCCTGCACGTACGCGATCCGCACGTCGTCGTTGGCGAGCAGGTACTGCCGGCCGAGCACCGGGTCCGCACCGGCCCCGTCGAGCTTGTGGGTACGCAGGTGACGCGGCTTGAGCGGCAGGTTCGGCAACCGGGTGACGGCGGCCGGGGTGAACTCCTCGGCGGCCACGATCGCGGTCGGCGCGTGCCGGTGGTAGAGCAGCGACGAGTCGGAGGAGAAGCCCTCCTGGCCCACCAGCTCCTCGGCGTAGAGGCTGCCGTCGGGCTGACGGAACTGGGTGTGGCGCTTGCGGGGCACCTCGCCGACCCTGCGGTAATACGGCATTTCGCCTCCCGATATGTCCCGTTCTCCGGCCGGACACGTCCGATAATCGGACGCGGTTGTCCGTTCCTCGTAGCGTCCCGTACATTCTTGTCTCGTGTCAACGCAGGTGCCCCGCCTCCTCGCCGGCCTGGTCGACGATGCCGCGGTCTTCCCACCCGGCAACGCGTCGCTGCCGGACGCGGTGACCGCGCACCGCCGGCACCGCGCCGCCTGGTACGCCGACCTGGTCGGCCCGCTGCTGCTGCCCGCTTCCACGGTCGCCGCCGGCGAGCTGAGCGGGCTGGTCGACGAGGGCCTCGTCATCGGCCTGATCGGCGACACCGGGATCGAGCGGCTGCCGTTCGCGCTGTCGTTCCTGGCCCCGGACGGCGTGACCGCCCGGCAGATCGAGGCACCCGTCGCCAAGCGGGGCGAGGATCCACAACCCGGGCTGGCCGAGCTGGTCGCCCTCGCCGAGCGGCTGGGCGGCACGCCGGTCTACGCGGAGATCCCGCTGACGTTCGGGCTGATGAGCGCCCTGGACTCCCTCGCCGATGCGCGGGCCGGCGGGCTGCCCGTGGCCGCCAAGTTCCGCACCGGCGGGCTGGCCGCCGAGCTCTTCCCGACCCCGGTCGAGCTGGCCGCGGTGATCTGCGCCTGCCGGGACCGGGAGCTGCCGTACAAGCTGACCGCGGGGCTGCACCACGCGGTCCGCCACCGGGACCCGGAGACCGGCTTCACCCACCACGGCTTCGTCAACGTGCTCGCCGCGACCCTCGCCGCCGTCGGGGGCGCCGAGGTGGACGCCGTCGCCGAGCTGCTCGCCGCCACCGACCCGGTGCGCGTCGTCGAGCTGGTCCGGACGCACCGGGACGCCGAGCGCCCGCTCTGGGTCGGGTACGGCTCGTGCAGCATCGAGGAACCACTGACCGATCTGATCCGGCTGGGGCTGGTGAACGGGGGCTTCGAGGAATGAGTTGGGTGACGGGTGCGGACGGTTCGCCGTACGGGGTGACCAACCTGCCGTACGGGGTGTTCCGGCACGGCGGCCGCGAGCCGCGGATCGGCGTACGCATCGGCGACTTCGTGCTGGACCTGGCCGGTGCGGAGGCAACCGGGCTGGTGCTGGCCGCCGGGGCCCTCGGCCGGCCCACGCTCAACGACTTCATGGCGCTC
Organism: Micromonospora sp. SL4-19; assembly: GCF_047921475.1. NCBI lineage: Bacteria > Bacillati > Actinomycetota > Actinomycetes > Micromonosporales > Micromonosporaceae > Micromonospora > Micromonospora sp. SL4-19. Next base: position 60,025 of record NZ_JBLROB010000024.1, on the reverse strand, counting down.
GGCCGCCCCCAGTGGACGGCGGTCCGGCAGCGGGTCACCGAGCTGCTCACCGACGCCGCGCACCGGCCCGCGGTGGAGCCGCTGCTGGTGCCGCTGCGCGAGGCGGAGCTGCTGCTCCCCTTCGAGGTGGCCGACTACGTCGACTTCTACTCGTCCGAACACCACGCGGCCAACGTCGGGCAGATCTTCCGGCCGGGCCAGCCGCCGCTGCTGCCCAACTGGAAGCACGTGCCGATCGGCTACCACGGCCGGGCCGGCACGGTGGTGGTCTCCGGCACCCCGGTGGTCCGCCCCACCGGGCAGCGGGCCACCGCGCAGGGCCCGACCACCGGCGCCTCCGTACGGCTGGACATCGAGGCCGAGGTCGGCTTCGTGGTCGGGGTGCCGAGCCGGCTCGGCGACCGGGTCGCCGTCGCGGACTTCGCCGACCACGTCTTCGGCGTGGTGCTGGTCAACGACTGGTCCGCCCGGGACATCCAGGCGTGGGAATACCAGCCGCTCGGCCCGTTCCTCGGCAAGTCCTTCGCCACCTCGGTGTCCGCCTGGGTCACCCCGCTGGACGCGTTGGTCGACGCCTTCGTGCCCGCCCCCGACCAGGACCCGCCGGTCCAGGACTACCTGCGCGACACCCCGCACCTCGGGCTGGATCTGGCCTTGGCCGTGGAGTGGAACGGCGAACGGGTCAGCGAGCCGCCCTACGCCACCATGTACTGGACGCCGGCCCAGCAGCTCGCCCACCTCACCGTCAACGGCGCGTCGCTGCGTACCGGTGACCTCTACGCCTCGGGCACGGTGTCCGGTCCGGACCGCGGCCAGGTCGGCTCGTTCCTGGAGCTGACCTGGGGCGGGGCCGAGCCGGTCAAGTTCGCCGACGGCGGCACCCGGACGTTCCTGGAGGACGGCGACACGGTCACCGTCACCGCCACCGCCCCCGGCCCGTCCGGCACCACGATCGCCCTCGGCGAGGTCACCGGGACCATCCTCCCGGCCCGCTGACCAGTCCAGCGCCTGCGCACCGCCGGCCCCCGATGGCACCTGGGGTCCGTCGGGGGACCGTCCCCGGGAAACCGGGGTGAAAATTCCCCGCCGGGGTCCCGTCGCGACCTCACTTTCCGTACCGTGGACGACACGGGAGGTGTCATGTCGACGGTTGCGGTCACCGAGCTCATCGAGGCGTCCGCCGCCGATCTCTGGCGGCTGCTGATCGACCTTCCGGCCCGCGCCGACTGGCTCTCCACGGTCGGCGCGGTCGAGGTGCTCACCCCGGGCCGCCTCGCCCCCGGCACCACCTGGCGGGAGACCCGCGCCCAGCCGGACGGGGGTGCCCAGGCGGAGGAGTTCGTCGTGGTGGAGGCCGTCCCGGCCCGGCGACTGGTGCTTCTCTCACCCGGCATCGGCGTGAACTACCGGATCACCTGGACCCTCCGCACGGTGCGGCGACGCTGCCGGGCCTGCACCGCCGTCACCGTGCGGCAGGAGGCCATGCCCACCGCCCCGTCCGGCCGGCTCCTCGCCCTGCTCTTCGGGGGCCTGGCGGCCCGCGCGGTCGAGGGCGCGTTCCGGCGCGACCTCGCCGATCTCGCCGGCGCCGCCCGACCCCCGGCCCAGGCGATCGCGGCCTGAGGCCGGCGGCCGGCGCGACCTCACAGGGTGTGGCGCCGTTCCCGTCGGTAGGGTGCCGGGCGGAGGTGCGGCATGGGGTTCCCGAAGGGGCGGCGGCGGGTCGTCGCGGTGGTCGCGGCTTTGCTCGGCGTCGCGACGGTCGCGGTCGTCGTCCACCGGGTGCTCGCCCCCGCCGAGATCGAGACGGTCGCCCGGACCGGCTACCCGCCGGCGATCACGCCGGCCGTCGGGGTGGTGGGCCGGCTGCCGGTGGCCCCGCTGATGGTGGACCGCCGGCTGCGCGTCTACACGGCCGACCGCCAGGTGTACGCAGACCAGCCGGCCGACCGCCGCTACCGCGTCACCCCGTACTGGTCGTACCGGCGCTGGCCGGCGCGGATCAGCGGCGTGGTGGCGGACGGGACCACGGTGGTCAGCCGCTGGTCGGACGGGAAGCTGGTGGCCCTGGACGCGCGGACCGGACGGGTCGCCTGGCAGGCCGAGGGCCCGGCGCCCGACGAGGACCGGGCCGTCCGCCGCACCGGAGCCGGCGCGGTCTGGGGCCCGCCGGGGCTCTTCCTCGCCCGGGCCGCCGACGATCGAGCCGTGCTGGTGGTCTCCGGGCAGCGCGGCGTCCGCGGCTTCGCGCTGGCCGACGGCCGTCAGCTCTGGTCGGCCGAGGTGGACCACCGGTGTCGCGCGGACGTGGGCACCACGGCGACCGGGCAGTTCGCCGCGGTCGACCACTGCGCCGGGCCGGCGGTGGTCGAGTTCCGCGACGTGGCGACCGGTACGCCGACGGACCGCTGGCAGCCGCCGGGCGGCAGCGCCGAGCTCTCCGCCACCCCGGTCGGCTGCGTGAGCCCCCGCTCCCAGTGCCAGGGACTGCGCACCGCCGGGCCGGGTGACGCGCCTGCCCGCGGCTGGCTGGTCGGGGCGGGCCCGCCCACCGCCGCACAGGCCCTGGACCGGGCCGAATCCGAGCTGTTCGGCAAGCGGGTCGCCGTGGGGGTGGCCGACGGGGTGCCGATCGCCCGGGACGCTCGGACCGGCAAGGAGTTGTGGCGCCGCGCCGACCTCGGGCCGGTCCGGATCATCGCCGCCCAGCCCGGCCGCGTGCACCTGCTCAGCGAGCGGAACGACCTGATCACCCTCAACCCGGCCACCGGCGCGGAGCGCTCCCGCTTCCCGCTCAAGGTGGGCAAGGACGGCCTCGGCTGGGCGCCCGGCCTCGCGTACGCGGCGGACGGCTACGTGGCGCTGGAGCGGCTCCGCGAGCCGGTCGACCCCGACGCGGACGACCAGCGCTACTTCAAGATGGCCGAGCCGGTGGTGCTGGCCGCCACCTGAGGTGCCGGGTCAGGAAGGGGCCCCTCCACAACGCCACGCGTCCGGAAGGGCCCCCTCTCGTCAGGACAGGGCGGACTCGGCTGCGGCGAGGAAGGCGTCGTTCTCAGCCGGGGTGCCGATGGTGACCCGGACCCCGTCACCGGCGAACGGCCGGACGATGACGCCGCGCGCCTCGCACGCCTTGCCGAACTCGACGGCCCGCTCGCCGAGCGGCAGCCAGACGAAGTTGGCCTGGCTGGACGGCACGTCCGGGACGATCTTGCGCAGCACGTCGGTGACCCGGTCCCGCTCGGCGACGACCAGCGCGCAGCGACGCTCGACCTCCGCCGCCTGGGCCAGTGCGGCCAGCGCCCCGGCCTGGGCGGCCATGCTGGTGGAGAACGGCGTGACGACCTTGCGTACGGCGGCGGCCACGGCGGGCTCGGCGACCAGCCAGCCGACCCGCAGGCCGGCCAACCCCCACGCCTTGGACAGGGTGCGCAGCACCGCCACGTTCGGGCGGTCCAGGTAGCTGAGCGCGTCCGGCACCTCGGGGTCGGTGACGAACTCCCGGTACGCCTCGTCGATCACCACGAGCACGTCGTCCGGCACCGCGTCGAGGAACCGGTCCAGCTCGGCCTTACGTACGGCGGTGCCGGTCGGGTTGTTCGGGTTGCAGACCAGGATCATCCGGGTCCGGTCGGTCACCGCCGCCGCCATCGACGCCAGGTCGTGGCCGTGCCCGGCGTCGTTCGGCACCCGCACGCTCGTCGCGCCGCTGGTCGCCGCGATGATCGGGTACGCCTCGAACGACCGCCACGAGTAGAGCAGCTCGTCGCCGGGGAGGCAGGTGGCCCGGACCAGGTGCTCGGCCAGCGCCACCGAACCGCAGCCGGTGGCGATCCGGTCGGCGTCCACGCCGTACCTCTCGGCGAGGGCCTGGCGGAGCGCCACCACGCCCATGTCCGGGTAGCGGTGCGAGCCGGCCATCGCCTCGGCGACCGCCTCCACCACGCCCGGCAGCGGGCCGTAGGGGACCTCGTTGCTGGCCAGCTTGATCGCCTCGGGCAGGCCCAGCTCGCGGGCCAGGTCGGCGGGGCTGCGCCCGGGCACGTAGTTGGGCAGCGCGTCCAGGTCGGCGCGGGTCAGGCGCAGCGACGGCTGATGACGTCCGGTGTCGGTCATGGGGTGTCTCCCGGGGGATTGGCGCTGTCGCGCGGGGCGGTACGGGTGTCGGGCCGGTTGCGGGGCAACTTGACCACCACGGTCTGTGCCCCCTTGTCGTGCAGCGCCTGCCGCAGCGGCTGGTCGAACAGGAGGGAGACCGCGCCGACGAACTGGAGCAGCAGGCCCAGGCCGAAGCAGCACCAGAGCAGGGTGGGCACGCCGAGGGTGCCCCAGCGGCGGATGGCCCGACCGAAGCCGAGCGGCTGGTCGGCCTCGACCGGCACCGCGCGGATGCCCACCACCCGCTTGCCGAAGGTCTGCCCCCTGGCGGCCATCGAGGGCACCTCGTACGCGAACCAGAGCGCGGTGGCGATCAGCACGATCGCGATCTGGAACGACGCGGTCTGCTCGCCCAGCGGGGGCAGCCCTTCGGTGGAGGTGTCCCCGGCCAGCGACCGGCGCACCGACTCGCGCAGGTACGGCGAGACCTCCTGGAAGTAGCGCCAGACGAACCAGCCGTTCACCACCACGTTGAGCAGGAACACCATGCCGATGTCGATCAGGCGGGCGACCAGCCGGGCGCTGTACGAGGCGAGCGGCAGCCCGTGCGGACGCGGCACGGGCTGCCGGACCGGCCAGGTCGGGTACGGCCAGCCCGGCGGCGGCCCCTGCGGGTGCCCCGACGTGGGTGGGTGCCCTGACGTGGGCGGGTATCCCGGCCACTGCCCGCCGACCGGCGGCCCGGGGTGGGGTCCGGCACCCGGTCCGCCTGGCTGTCCCGGGTACGGCTCGGGTGCCGGGTGGCCCGGCTGCGGCCCGGGTGCCGCGGCCACCGGCGCGGCGGCGGGCGCCGGCTCGGGCGGCGGGGGACCCTCGGGCGGGGTGGCGTCGACCGGGATCGGTTTTCCGATCCAGCCCTCGCCGTCCCAGTACCGTCGCGTGTCGGGGTCGGCGGGGTCGACGTACCAACCGGGTTGCACGCTCACGGTCGTGCCTCGTTGCGCTTGCTCACCGGCGCCGTCTCAGTTCGCGACTGCGGGGCTCGCAAACCCCGCTCACTCCTCACGCTCACGGTGCAACCTTAACGACGACGGTTGCTGCCACCTGCACCGTACTGTTACCGGGGGCTTCACAGGGATGCCTCGTCCAACAGCTACGGGGAGGAATGCGGGCACACTGTTCTGACGCCCCATGTCATAGCCCTGCCGTAACGTGCGGGTCGTGAGGATGGCATACAAGTGCCGCGCCTATCCGGACCCCGACCAGGCTGCGGTGTTGAACCGCACCTTCGGGTGTTTGCGCCTCGTATGGAACAAGACCTTGGCTGAGCGGCGCGCCCGCTGGCACAGCACCGGTGAGTCCACCTCCTACCGCGAAACCGACGCGGCGTTGACCGGGTGGAAGAAGACCGAGGAACTGGCATTTCTGTCCGAAGTCTCGTCGGTGCCGCTTCAGCAGACCCTGCGGCATCAGCATTCGGCGTTTGCGAACTTTTTCGCTGGTCGGGCCCACTACCCACGGTTCAAGTCCCGTACCGGTCGGCAGTCCGCCCACTACACTCGCGCCGCGTTTCGGATGCGCGGCGGGCAGTTGTGGCTGGCCAAGACCAGCGCCCCGCTGCCGTTCGTGTGGCCATGGGGCGACATCGACCCGGTCGGCTTGGACCCGACCATGGCGGTGGTGTCCCGGGAGCCGGATGGCCGCTGGTTTGTGACCTTCGCCGTGGACACCCACACCCCGGCCCCGCTGGAGCCAACCGGGCACGCCATCGGTGTTGATCTCGGTTTGACGGACTTCGCGACTACCAGCGACGGCCAGCGCATCGCCAATCCACGGCATCTGCAGCGCAAGGCCCGCAATCTTGCCCGATACCAGCGGCGGATGGCCCGCTGTGTCAAGGGGTCGACCAATCGGCGTAAGGCGAAGGCGAAGCTTGCCCGCGCCTACCGCAAGATCCGCAACGCCCGCCAAGATTTCCTTCACCGGGCCAGCATGCGTCTGGTCCGGTCGGCGGACACGATCGTGATCGAAGACCTTGCCGTGGCGAACATGGTCCGTAACCGTCGTCTGTCCAAGGCGATTTCCGACGCCGGCTGGGGTGAGTTCCGGCGCCAGTTGGAGTACAAGTGCCAGCGGTACGGGCGCACGTTCATCGTGATCGACCGCTGGTACCCCAGCTCGAAGACGTGCTCGTCCTGTGGGCACCTGCTTGTGCAGCTGAATCTCTCTACCCGTGCATGGAACTGCCCGGGCTGCCGCAGCCGACATGATCGGGACATCAACGCGGCGAAGAACATCTTGGCGGCAGGTCTTGCCGTGTCTGCCTGCGGAGGTGATGTCAGACATTCCGGGTCCACTCGGGTGCTGTCGCCGGTGAAACAGGAAGTGGTCCCAACCGCACGCTCGGGTGCGCCTCAGCCTCGCGGCTGAGCACACGCGAGCTTGCGGCTCAGCCGCGAGGCTGAGGGGAACCCCGGCTCTTCGACTTCGAGGCCGGGAGGATGTCAAAGGTTGCCGCGCTTCTCCTGCTCCCGCTCGATGGCCTCGAACAGGGCCTTGAAGTTGCCCTTGCCGAAGCCGAGGGAGCCGTGCCGCTCGATCAGCTCGAAGAAGACGGTCGGGCGGTCCTGCACCGGCTTGGTGAAGATCTGGAGCAGATAGCCGTCCTCGTCCCGGTCGACCAGGATCTTGCGGGCCTTCAGCTCCTCGATCGGCACCCGCACCTGGCCGATCCGGGCGCGCAGCTCCGGATCGTCGTAGTACGAGTCCGGGGTGTCCAGGAACTCGACGCCGGCGGCCCGCATCGCGTCGACGCTGGCCAGAATGTCGTTGGTGGCGACCGCGATGTGCTGGGCGCCCGCGCCCTGGTAGAACTCCAGGTACTCGTCGATCTGCGACTTCTTGCGGGCGACGGCCGGCTCGTTGAGCGGGAACTTCACCTTGCGGGTGCCGTTCGCGACGACCTTGCTCATCAGGGCGGAGTAGTCGGTGGCGATGTCGTCGCCGATGAACTCGGCCATGTTGCTGAAGCCCATGACCCGCTTGTAGAACTCGACCCACTCGTCCATCCGGCCGAGCTCCACGTTGCCGACCACGTGGTCGACGGCCTGGAAGAATCGCTTCGGCTGGATGCCGGCGGCGATCATCGGCTGCCGGTCCACGATCGGCCCGCGGGCCACGAAACCGGGCAGGAACGGGCCGGTGTAGCGGGACCGGTCGACCAGGGTGTGCCGGGTGTCGCCGTACGTGGCGATGGCCGCCAGCCGGACGGTGCCGTGCTCGTCGGTGACGTCGTGCGGTTCGACCAGGCCGGTCGCGCCCTGCCCGGTGGCGTGCGCGTACGCGGCGTCCACGTCCGGCACCTCCAGCGCGATGTCGGAGACACCGTCGCTGTGCTTCGTCACGTGCTCGGCGCCCTCGGCGTCCGGGCGGACCATGCCGGTCAGCACGAATCGGGCCGAGCCGCTGGTCAGCACGTACTGGGCGTGGTCCCGGTGGCCCTGCTCGGGACCCCGATACGCCACGCAGGTCATGCCGAACGCGGTGGAGTAGTAGTGCGCCGCCTGCTTGGCGTTGCCCACCAGGAAGTGCACGTGGTCGAGACCCTTGACCGGGAACGGGTCGCGGGTGATGTCGTGGTCGACGGCGCCGACGAGGGCGTCGACGTCGACCTCCTCGGTCGACTCGGGTCGGTCGATCGCCTGGGTCATGGTGGCCTCCCTTGCGTACCGGCCGGCCTCGTGGGCCGCCGTCGGTGTGTTGATGTGGCGAGGATCGCTGTGCCGCCGCCGGTTGGGCAACAGGTCGCCAAATTGCTGGTCAGGTTGTGCATTCGGTAAGGTGAAACCTCATGAACGCTGGTCAGGATGTACAGCTCGACGAGCTGGACGCGCGGTTGATCGAGTTGCTGGCCGAGGAGCCGCGGGTCGGGGTGCTGGAGTGCTCCCGGCGGCTCGGCGTGGCCCGGGGGACCGTCCAGGCGCGGCTCGACAAGCTGGTCGACCGGGGCGTGATCGGCGGCTTCGGCCCGGAGATCGCACCGGCCGCGATCGGCTTCGGGGTGACCAGCTTCGTGACCCTGGAGATCAGCCAGCGGCACGGCCACGACCCGGTCACCGCGCACCTGGCCGCCATTCCCGAGGTGCTGGAGGCGCACACCATCACCGGCTCCAGCGACCTGCTCTGCCGCATCGTGGCCCGGTCGAACACGGACCTCCAGCGGGTGATCGACCAGATCGTCGCCTCCGAGGGCATCCGCCGCGCCTCCACGATCATCGCCCTGGCCGAGCAGATCCCCTACCGCACTCTCCCCCTGGTCCGCTCCGCCGCCCGCCGGGCCTCGGCCTGACGGCTCTGGCGGGCCGAGGGCTCTTAACACGCCGGCCGGCGCAGAAAGCGGCGCGACACGCACGCGCGAGGGGTCGGCGGCGCGGTGATCGTCGCTACCGTGTGCGGTGTGAAGGGCCTTGGCGTACGCGGCTGGTTGCTGCTCGGGCTCATCACCGTGATCGTGCTCGCCGCCACCGGCGTGTGGAACCCGTTCCCGGCCATGTGGGACTGGGTCGACCGGAGCGAGCCGATCTCCGAGCCGGACGTGGTCTGGCAGCAGCGGATCGGCGGCACCCCCAAGAGCGTCACCATCGCCGGCGACACCGTCGTCGTCGAGCAGCGCACCCGGGTCGAGGCGCGCAGCCTGGCCACCGGCACCCAGCTCTGGGAGCGTAAGGCGGACTGGGCGGCGGTCGCCGGGGGTGACCGGGACGCGGTCGTGGCCGTGGGCAAGCTCCTGGTCAAGGGGTACGAGCTGCTCGACCCGACCACCGGCGTGGTACGCCGGCGCGACGACCAGGCGGTGGCGGTCTGGACATACCGGAACCTCCTGCTCGACGCGCGCTGCGTGCAGGCCACCGACTGCACGCTGAGCGCCTGGGAGCCGCGCGGCACCAAGCCGCTGTGGACCGCGTTCCTGCCCGGCGTGCACAGTGGGGTGCTCGCCGACAACCCGGAGCTGCTCGGCACCCGGCGGCTGGCCGCGTCCCGTATCGACAGCGGGGTGGCCGGGCCGGAGGCAGTCCCGCCGCTGCTCGGCTTCCCGGTCGACGGCCGGGTGCACGTGCTGGACACCGCCACCGGCCGCGTGCTGCGGGACCTTGAGCCCGGCCGGGAGGAGCGGCTGGCGGTGGTCGGCGGCCGGTTGCTCCGGATCACCGCCGCCTCCCGGGACGGCAACTGTTCCTTCGTCGTCTCGGCCGTCGACCCGGCCACCGGCCACGAGGTGTGGCGGCGGGCGGGGGTGAACCTGCGGACCGCGGACTACGCCGGCTGTGTGCAGCGGGAGGATCCGCAGGGCGCTCGGAGCGTGCTCGTCGGGGTCGCCCCGGACGGCCGCGAGGCGGTGATCGACGGGTACGACGGCCGGCTGCTCCTGGTCGGCGCCGACGGGGAGAAGCTGCTCGCCGTCGACGACCGGTACGCGCTGGTGCGCAGCGCCGACAAGCGCTCGATCCTCGGCCATGAGCTGTCGGTGGACCGTACCCGGTGGACCCGGCCCGCCGCTTCGAAGAGCGGCGCGGCGCTCACCCCGTACGCGGCGCTGATCGCCGAGGAGAAGCCGTCCCGGCTGATCGCGGTCGACCCACGCACAGGGCGGGAACTGGTGGCGCTGCGCACCTCGGCGAACGCCCTGGCGGTCGGCCCGAACGGAATGATCATCGGCGAGGGGCGGGAGATCGGGTACGTCCGCTGGGGCGCCGGCACCTCGGTCGGACACCCGTCCGAGGAGGGCAGCGCACCCAAGCCGAACCCGGGCGGCAGCTACGCGCCCCCGTCGGATCAGGGGACCTGCGGACCGAAGCGGGAACTCTGCGACGACGGCGGGTGAGAGCGGCATCCCAGGAGGGCCCCGGCGGGTGCCACCGATCGACACCGCTGCCCTAGGCTCTTCCGTCATGAGCAGTGCCGCCGCGTTCTCGTACGCCCCCTTGCTGCCGACCGGTCCCGACCAGACCGAATACCGCCTGATCACCGACGAGGGCGTCGACGTCGTCAACGGCCCGGGTGGGCGCCGGTTTCTCACCGTGGAGCCCTCCGCTCTGACCGCGCTGACCGCCGAGGCGATGCACGACATCGCTCACTTCCTACGCCCGGCGCACCTGGCCCAGCTCCGGTCGATCATCGACGACCCGGCGGCCTCGCCGAACGACCGGTTCGTCGCGCTCGACCTGCTGCGCAACGCCAACATCGCCGCCGGCGGGGTGCTGCCGATGTGCCAGGACACCGGCACCGCGATCGTGATGGGCAAGCGCGGCCGGCACGTGCTCACCGACGGCACCGACGCCGAGGCCATCTCGCGCGGCGTCTGGCAGGCGTACACCCGGCTGAACCTGCGCTACTCGCAGCTCGCCCCGCTGACCATGTGGGAGGAGCGGAACACCGGCAGCAACCTGCCGGCCCAGGTGGAGCTCTACGCCGAGGACCCGGAGGGGCACCCGGACGCGTACAAGTTCCTCTTCATGGCCAAGGGCGGCGGCTCGGCCAACAAGTCGTACCTCTACCAGGAGACCAAGGCGCTGCTGAACCCGACGCGGATGATGCAGTTCCTGGAGGAGAAGCTGCGGCTGATCGGCACCTCGGCCTGCCCGCCGTACCACCTGGCGATCGTCATCGGCGGTACCTCCGCCGAGTACGCCCTGAAGACCGCCAAGTACGCCTCCGCCAAATACCTCGACGCCCTGCCGACCTCCGGCTCGATGAGCGCGCACGGCTTCCGTGACCTGGAGCTGGAGGCCGAGGTGCTGGAGTTGACCCGCAACTTCGGCATCGGCGCGCAGTTCGGCGGCCGGTACTTCTGCCACGATGTGCGGGTGGTCCGGCTGCCCCGGCACGGCGCCTCCTGCCCGGTGGCGATCGCCGTCTCCTGCTCCGCCGACCGTCAGGCGGTCGCGAAGATCACCCCGTCGGGCGTGTGGCTGGAGCGCCTCGAGACCGACCCGGCGCGCTACCTGCCGGACGTCACCGATGCGCAGCTGGACGCGTCCGAGGTCGTCCGGGTCGACCTGAACCGGCCAATGGACGAGATCCGCGCCGAGCTGTCGAAGTACCCGGTCAAGACCCGGCTCTCGCTCACCGGCCCCCTCGTCGTGGCTCGGGACATCGCGCACGCCAAGATCGCCGAGCGGCTGGACGCGGGCGAGCCGATGCCGCAGTACCTCCGCGACCACGCCGTCTACTACGCCGGCCCCGCCAAGACCCCCGAGGGTTACGCCTCCGGCTCGTTCGGCCCGACCACGGCCGGCCGGATGGACGCTTACGTGGAGAAGTTCCAGGCGGCCGGCGGCTCGATGGTGATGCTGGCCAAGGGCAACCGGTCGGCCCAGGTGACCCGCGCCTGCCAGCAGTACGGCGGCTTCTACCTCGGCTCGATCGGCGGCCCGGCCGCTCGGCTGGCCCAGGACTGCATCAAGCACGTCGAGGTGCTCGAATATCCCGAGCTGGGCATGGAGGCGGTCTGGAAGATCGAGGTGGAGGACTTCCCCGCCTTCATCGTCGTCGACGACAAGGGCAACGACTTCTTCGCCGAGGTCACCAAGCCGGTGCTCACCGTCGGCCGGCGCTGATCTGTGGATGCCGAAGGGGCGCCGGGCTGACCGCCCAGCGCCCCTTCGTCGTCACTCCACCCAGAGAGCGATCCAGGCCTCGCCCGAAAGCAGCCCGTCGGCGGTCCGACTGCGGACGTACAGGAAGTAGACGTCGGGGACCTCCGGGGTGATGGTCACCCGCGCGGTGCCGTCCGCGTCGGCGCGGACGGTGATCTCCTCGCCGTCGTTGAGTCGGTAGGTGTACTCGACCACATTCGGCATGTTCGGGGTGAAGGTGAGCCGACGTGGCGTGCCGGCCGGCGCCTCCGGGTCGTCGTCACTGATCGTCGGCGCGTTGGGCCGGACGAAGAACATGTAGAACGTGCCCTCGGAGAAGTTCCCGGCCCGGTCGACGCTCTGCACGAAGAGTTGTCTCACTCCGTCGTTGTTGGGCGCGTGGCTCACGGTCGCCGACCGGCCCGATGCGTCCACGGGGACGAAGTGCGTGGCCGAACCGGTTTCGCTGTAGCTGAAGCCCGCCAGATCGTCGGCGTCGGCCGTGAAGGTGAAGCTGCCCGGGATGCCAGGCCCGCCGGTCCAGTCGCCCCGCTCCGGGTAGTCGGTGGAGGAGACGGTCGGGGCGGGCGGTGCCACCACGTCGACGGTGAACCGGCACTCCGGCGACCAGTCGGAGCTGTCGTACTGGTCGGACGCCCGCACGGAGAAGGCGTAGGTGTTCCCGTGGGTGAGCTTGCCCTCCGGGAGTTGGTACGGGTAGCGGGCCGGGCTTGGGAGACCGTCGAGGGTCGCCTCCGTGCGTTCAGCCGGCCGGTCGACCGGCCACCAGGCGAAGGTCGCCGCCACCCGGTCGTGGCTCCCGTTCTCGTTGACGTCTGGGTCGGAGGCGACGGCCCGGAGGGTCGGCCGGGTGGTGCGGATCGTCAGCGGGCTGTCGCACGCCATGCCCTCGACGGTGAGCTGGTCAGGAACGTTCGGCGGTGTGTTGTGGTCCAGCGAGATGCCGACGCTCTTGATCTGGCGGCTGTAGTGCTTGTTCGTCTCGTGGTCGCCGGCGATCCGGGCCATCAGCGTGAGCTGGTCCCGCCCGTCCGCCACCGCCTGGCGCACCGCCTCAGTGATCATCACCCCGATGAAGCTGCTCCCGCAGGGCAGGTTGGGGTAGCCGACATCCGCCACCTTCTCCCGTGCCGTCGGGGCGGTGTTCCAGGTCGGGGCGCCTGTGGGCGGGTCGGTCCGCCACAGCTCGATCTCGCGCGGCTTGTCGCAGTCGTCGACCTTCGTCTCCCCGGTGATGGCGCGGGCCGAGACGACCCGCTGCCCCCGGTAGGGCGTCAGGTCGAAGGTGAAGTACGCCCGGGCGGTGTGCTTGCCCCCGTCGGCCTCCCAGGTGCCCACCGGCACGGTGTCGTCGGAAGCGGAGAAGGACCTGGTCGGCTGCCGGGCATCGGTCCACGCGACACTGGTCGGGGTGACGTAGTCGAGCATGGCCGCCGCTGGTTGCCCGGTCACGGCCACCAGGCCGCCTGTGGCCAGCAGGAGAGCGCCGGCGGTCTTGGCCGCCCGGCGCGCCGAACCCCCGTGTCGAATCGGCATGAAACCTCCGAGTGACGTATGGAAAGGTTTCCTGATCTTAAGTTCATCGAGCAACGGGAAGCGCCGGGCTTTCGGGTCGTGCCAGCGCTCGGCCGAGGACCTGCTGGCCGCACTTGGGCTGGGCGATCATCTGCGCGGCGGCGTCCGGCGCGGCAGGATGGTACGCGTGACGACTCCAGAGGCGACCGGCTACCGGATCGAACGCGACTCCATGGGTGAGGTGGAGGTGCCCGCCGAGGCGTTGTGGCGGGCGCAGACCCAGCGCGCGGTGCAGAACTTCCCGATCTCCGGGCGGGGCATCGAGCCGGCCCAGATCAAGGCGCTGGCGCAGATCAAGGGGGCGGCCGCCCAGGTCAACGGGGAGCTGGGGGTGATCGAGGCGGACGTGGCCCAGGCGATCGCCACCGCCGCCGCGCACGTGGCCGACGGCGGGTACGACGATCAGTTCCCGGTCGACATCTTCCAGACCGGTTCCGGCACGTCGTCCAACATGAACACCAACGAGGTGATCGCCACCCTGGCCAGCCGGGAGCTGGGCCGCGACGTGCACCCGAACGACGACGTCAACGCCTCGCAGTCCAGCAACGACGTCTTCCCGACGTCGATTCACCTGGCCGCCACCCAGTTCGTGGTGGAGGATCTGATTCCCTCGCTGAAGCAACTGGCCGGAGCGCTCGAGGAGAAGGCGGTCGAGTTCGAGACCGTGGTCAAGGCCGGGCGTACCCACCTGATGGACGCCACCCCGGTCACCCTGGGCCAGGAGTTCGGCGGGTACGCCGCCCAGGTCCGCTACGGGGTCGAGCGGCTTGAGGGGGTGCTGCCGAGGCTGGCCGAGCTGCCGCTGGGCGGCACTGCCGTCGGCACCGGCATCAACACGCCGTTCGGCTTCGCGGCCAACGTGATTGAGAAGCTGTGCACCTCCACCGGGCTGCCGCTGACCGAGGCCCGCAACCACTTCGAGGCGCAGGGTGCCCGGGACGCGTTGGTGGAGACCTCCGGGCAGCTCCGGACCATCGCGGTCGGCCTGTACAAGATGGCCAACGACATCCGCTGGATGGGCTCCGGGCCGCGTGCCGGCCTGCGGGAGCTGCGGATCCCCGACCTCCAGCCCGGCTCGTCGATCATGCCCGGCAAGGTGAACCCGGTGGTCGCCGAGGCGATGCGGCAGGTCTGTGCGCAGGTGATCGGCAACGACGCCGCCGTGGCATTCGCCGGCTCGCAGGGCGACTTCGAGCTGAACGTGATGCTCCCGGTGATGGGCCGCAACCTACTGGAGTCGATCCGGCTGCTGGCCGCGTCGAGCCGGCTCTTCGCCGACCGCCTGGTGGTCGGCCTGGTCGCGGACGCCGAGGTCTGCCTGGCGTACGCGGAGGGCTCGCCGTCGATCGTCACCCCGCTCAACCGCCACCTCGGGTACGACGAGGCCGCCTCGATCGCCAAGGAGGCGCTGGCCAAGCAGGTTTCCATCCGCGAGGTGGTGCTCTCCCGGGGGCACGTCGAGTCGGGCAAGCTCAGCGAGGCTCAGCTCGACGAGGCCCTCGACCTGCTCCGGATGACCCACCCCTGACCGATAATTCCTCGCCCGGTGGCGCGGGGACCCGGCATGATCCGACCGTGCGTGACGACGACGGGGTGCTGCTGGAGACCGAGCGGCTGCGGCTGCGGCGGTTCACCACGAACGACGTGGACCACCTGGTCGAGCTGGACAGCGACCCGGAGGTCATGCGCTTCCTGACCGGCGGGCGCCCGACGCCGATGGCGATCGTCCGGGACGAGCAGCTGCCCCGGATCCTCGCCCAGTACGACCGTCACCCCGGCCTTGGCAAGTGGGCGGCCGTCGACCGGGCCGCCGGTGACTTCCTGGGCTGGTTCGCGCTCGACCCGTCCGACGACGGCACGGAGGCCGAGCTGGGCTACCGGCTGCGCCGGTCCGCGTGGGGAAGCGGTCTGGCCACCGAGGGATCGCGGGCGCTCGTCCGGCACGCCTTCGCGGCCGTGGGGGCGCGGCGGGTCTGGGCGGAGACGATGGCGGTCAACGCCCGGTCCCGGGCGGTCATGGCGAAGGCCGGGCTGCGGTACGTCCGCACCTTCCACCTGACGTTCGACGATCCGATTCCCGGCACGGAGCACGGCGAGGTCGAGTACGAGCTGCGCCGGGAGGACTGGCCCCGGGTGCGTCAGGAGTGGGACGCCGCCTTGCGGGCCCGGTAGGCGCTCACCGCGGCGCGGTTGCCGCAGCCGGCGTCGCAGAACCGGCGGGACCGGTTCTTCGACAGGTCGACCAGGACGTTGTCGCAGTCCGGGTGGTCGCAGATGCGCAGCCGCCTCAGCTCGCCCGTGCGGACCAGATCGGCCAGCGCCATGGCCGCCTCGACCGCCATCCGGGTGGCCAGCGGCGCGTCGCGTGGCACGGCGTGCACGTGGTACGGCTCGTCGTCGTGCCGGATGAGCTGAGGCAGCGCGTGCGACTCGCGGAGCAGCCCGTTGACGATCGCCACCACCTCGTCGGTGTCGGCGTACCAGATCCGGCGGAGCCGGGACCGCAGGGCGCGGACCTCCCGCAGCTCCGCGTCGGTGTGCTCGTGCCGGCCGGTCCAGCCGTGCGTGGTGATGAACCGGTCGAGGGCAGCCACGTCGGGCAGTAGTTCCTGGTCCGGGCCGTCGGTGTTGACCAGCCCCGCGGCGGCGACCAGGCCACACTCGGTGTCATGGGCGAAGAGCAACTTGACTCCTGTCACGATGCCGGCCTAGCGTCATCAGCATAACCGCATTTCATTCATGACCGGTCGTTCGGACCAAGGAGCTGTCGATGCGTGAACGGCCCGGCGTCGGCCTCGGCCTTGCCCTGATCTCCGCGCTCACCTTCGCCACCTCGGGCACCTTCGCCCGCCCGCTGATCACCGGCGAATGGTCCGCCGAGGCGGTCGTGCTGGCCCGGGTCGGCATCGCGGCGCTGGTGCTGACCGTGCCGGGCCTGCTGGCGCTGCGCGGGCGGTGGCCGGTGCTCCGGCGCAATGCCGGCACGGTCGTCGTGTTCGGACTGCTCGGGGTGGCGCTGGCCCAGGCGTGCTTCTTCAACGCGGTCCGCTACCTGCCGGTCGGCGTCGCGCTGCTGCTGGAATACCTCGGCATCGTGCTGGTGGTCGGCTGGATGTGGCTGGTCCACGGACAGCGGCCCAGACTGCTCACCGTGGCCGGGTCACTGACCGCGCTCGGGGGGCTGGTGTTCGTGCTGGACCTGACCGGCGCCGGCCGGCTCGACCCGGTCGGGGTGCTCTGGGGGCTCGGCGCCGGGGTCGGGCTGGCCGGCTACTACGTCATCGCCGGTCGGGTCGACGCCGCGCTGCCGTCCGTGGCGATGGCGAGCGGCGGCATGGCCGTCGGCGCGCTGGCGCTGGCCCTGCTCGGCGTGGTCGGGGCGCTCCCGCTGCGGGCCGGCACCGCCGACGTCAGCTTCGCCGGGCACCGGATGAGCTGGCTGGTGCCGATCGCCGGCCTGTCGCTGATCGCCGCCGTGGTCTCGTATTCGACCGGCGTCGCCGGGGCCCGGCTGCTCGGCGCGCGGCTGTCCTCGTTCGTCGGGCTGACCGAGGTGATGTTCGCGGTGCTGATCGCCTGGCTGGTGCTGGCCGAGCTGCCCACCGGGGTCCAGTTGCTCGGCGGTGCGCTGATCGTGGTCGGGGTCGCCCTGGTCCGGCTGGACGAGCTGCGTGCCGCGCCACAGGTGGTCCCGCCCGCGCCGGCCGAGCCGGCCCTGGCCGCCGAACGATAGAGGTGCTCCGGGCACCGCCATGTCGGTGACTGGCGTGCCTCACGGCTGCCACCCCCGCGAGACCAGCGCTGCCCGGGCCTCGCGGACCACTGCGGCGAAGTCCCGGTGCAGCCGGCGGCTGGTTACGTGCAGCACCAGCCAGCCCGCGCCGACGAACTGCGTGAGCCGCTCCCGGTCGCGGTGCGGCTGGCCGGGGTCGACATGTCGAAGGCCGTGATATTCGACGGCGACCCGGAACTCCGGCCAGGCCAGGCCCGGGTGCAGCACCAGCCCGGACCCCAGCCGGACCGGATGTTGCGCGACGGGTCGGGGCAGCCCGGCCAGCATCAGCCGGACCCGCAGGTGCGACTCCGGCGGGGACTGCGCCTGCGGATCCGCCAGGCCGAACACCCAGCGCGCTCGCCGGCCACCCGGTCGCTCGCCGTTGCGGTCCGCCACGTCGGCGAGCGCGGTCCGGCTCACCAGGCCCATGCCCAAGAGCGCGTCGATGACGCCGACCGCCTGCACCGGGTCGGCCCACACCGCGGTCTCCCAGGCGCAGGCCGCCGGGCCGGTACGCGCCAGCCCGGACGAACGACCTGGCTGGATCGGCTCTGCTTCGACCGGACCCGGTCGACGGGTCGCCGGCGGGGCCTCGCTTCGGATCGGCCGGGCGGCGGCCGGACGGGCCGACGTCGGAACGGGCCACGAGCCCTCGCCATGACCCCCCGCGTTGTCGGCCCGATCGGCGGCGGTGCCGATGGTGCTCCCCAGGGCGGTGCCGACGACGAGGAGGTATGCGTGGGTGGGGGCCAGGGCGGGGCCGGCGCGGTGGATACGGATTCCGGGCTGGGCGTCGGCCCGGGCCGACGGCGGCAGCAGGACATGCACGTCGTCCTCGAAACCGGCGGCGTGCTCCACACCATGCAGGTATGCGGCCGAGGGGCCGGCGACCAGCGCGCCTGGCGGCATCCGGAGCAGCGCGGCCCGACAGGCCAACGTGTGGTCGCGATCGAGGCGGGAGTCGGCGTAGACGTCGTGGCGCAGGCGGAGCCAGGACGCCCCCCGGAGCTGGTGCCGGGTCAGCAGCCCGCGCCGGATCACGTCCGAGCCACGGAAGACCCGCCAGGCCAACTCGGAGGGCCGGTGCGGATGCGGAGGCATGTCGACGAGCCTGGCGGCCGGTGGCCGTCCTGCGACACCCCTGTGGACAGCCGCCGCCCGCCGCGCGCACGCGCCCTGTGGACAACCAGCCACAGTGGCCACTCACGTGGTAGGGCCCGTCACGATCCTGGCTGGCGCCGCCCGCTCGGCGCGCCGGTCAGGACAGTGCGCTGGCGATCGCCGCCGCGGCGGCGCACACCTGGTCGCCGACGACGCCCACGTCGAGCGGGGTCAGTGACACCACCCCGACGCTCGCCTCCAGCCCGGCCACCCCGAGCACCGGCGCGGCCACCCCGTAGGCACCGGACTGCAGCTCACCGCTGGTGCTGACCGGGCCGGCCGCGCCCGCCCGGCCCGCGAGGATGGCCCGACCCGCGGCGCCCCGCTCCAGCGGATGCCGGGATCCGGTCCGGTACGCCACGTGGAACGACGTCCAGCTCGGCTCCACCACCGCGAGGGCGACTCCCTCGCCACCCTCGACCACGGTCAGGTGCGCCGTCGCACCGGCCTGCTCGGCCAGCCGGCGTAGCGCCGGCAGCGCCCCCTCGGCGAGCAGTGGCTGGGCGCGCCGGGCCAGGTGCAGGACGCCGACGCCGAGCCGCAGCCGGCCCTCGCCGTCGCGGCGCAGCATGCCGTGGTCCGTCAACGCGCCGACCAGCCGGTAGACCGCCGCCCGGCCGATGCCCAGCCGGTTCGCCGCCTCGGTGACGGTCAGCCCGCCGGGCGCGTCCGCGACCAGGTGCAGCAGGCGCAGGCCCCGGTCCAGGGTCTGCGCCGTCTCTCCCGCACGTGCCGCCGTCTCCACAGCACGCAGCGTACGACCCGGCTCCCGCCGACCTCGAAATGCGCGGGCGGCTACCCTTGTACGGTGACGCTGCGCCTGCATGACACCGCCACCCGAACGGTCCGGGACTTCGTTCCCCGGGAAGCCGGCAAGGTGGGCGTCTACCTGTGTGGTCTCACCCTCCAGGCTCCGCCGCACATCGGCCACCTTCGCTCCGGCGTCAACTACGACGTGTTGCGCCGTTGGCTGACCGCGTCCGGCTTCGAGGTCACCTTCATCCGCAACGTGACCGACATCGACGACAAGATCCTGGTCAGGGCGATGGAGCAGGATCGGCCGTTCTGGTCGATCGCGTACGCCAACGAGCAGATCCTGGCCGAGTCGTACCGGGCGCTGAACGTGCTTCCGCCGACGTACGAGCCGCGGGCCACCGGCCACATCCCGGAGATGCACGAGCTGATCGCCCGGCTGATCGAGACCGGGCACGCCTACCCGGCCACCGACGGCTCCGGTGACGTCTACTTCGACGTGGCCTCCTGGCCGGCGTACGGGTCGCTCTCCGGCCAGTCGCCGGAGGACATGCAGTCCGCCGGGGACGCCCCGGAGCGCGGCAAGCGTGACCCGCGGGACTTCGCTCTGTGGAAGGGCGCCAAGCCGGACGAGCCGGCGGACGCGTACTGGCCGTCGCCGTGGGGCCGGGGCCGGCCCGGCTGGCACATCGAGTGCTCGGCGATGTGCTGGCGTTACCTGGGCCCCGAGTTCGACATCCACGGCGGTGGGCTCGACCTGACCTTCCCGCACCACGAGAACGAGATCGCCCAGTCCCAGGCGGCCGACCTGCCGTTCGCCCGCTACTGGGTGCACCACGGGCTGCTCGGCATCGGCGGCACCAAGATGGGCAAGTCGCTGGGCAACGCCCTCGACCTCGACTATGTGGCCTCCCTCGGGGTGCGCCCGGTGGAGCTGCGCTACTACTACGTCGCCGCGCACTACCGGTCCCGCATCGACTACTCGGAGGACGCGCTGCGCGAGGCCGCGGTCGCGTACCGGCGGATCGAGGGCTTCGTGCAGCGGGCCGCCGAGCGGGTCGGCGGCGGGCAGCCCGGCGAGCTGCCGCCCGGCTTCGTCGCCGCGATGGACGACGACCTCAACACCTCGGCCGCCCTGGCGGCGCTGCACGAGGTGGTCAAGGACGGCAACACCGCGCTGACCGCCGGCGACGATGTGACCGTGCGCACGACGCTGGCCGCCACCCGGGCGATGCTGGATATCCTCGGCGTCGACCCCCTGGACCCGGCCTGGACCGGCGGCGGCCGCGCGAGCGACCTGCGCGGCGTGGTGGACTCCCTGATCGCGCTCGCCCTGGAGCAGCGCGCTCAGGCCCGCGGCCGCAAGGACTGGGCTGCCGCCGACGCCGTACGCGACCAGCTCAAGCAGGCCGGCGTGGTTGTCGAGGACACCCCCCAGGGCCCGCGTTGGACTATTGGAGAGCAGGACTGATGGCCGGCAACTCGCAGCGCCGTGGCCGGCGACTGACGCCGAAGGCGGGTGCCCCGAAGGGCTCCGGCGGCAAGAACCGGGACGCCCTCGCGGGCCGGGGCCGCACCCTGCCCGCCGACGAGCGACCGTGGCACAAGGCGTACTCGGGCACCGAGAAGCTCCCGCAGCGCACCGCCTGGAAGCAGGACAAGGAGCGCCGCGCGGCGGCCGAGGAGGGGCGCGCCCCCAAGATCGGCCAGCCGGGCACCAAGGACACCACCTGGGGCAAGGGCAGCCGGGCCGGCGTCCCGTTCAAGGGCGGCAAGGGCAAGGCGGCCCCCGGCCGCGGTGGCCCCCGGGTCGCCCCCGGTCGCAAGGCCAACCCGGCCAAGGACAGCCCGGAACTGCTGGTCGGGCGGAATCCGGTGCTGGAGTCGCTGCGCGCCCAGGTGCCGGCGACCGCCCTCTACACCGCGCAGGGCATCGACATCGACGACCGGGTCAAAGAGATCGTCCGGACCGCCGCCGACCGGGGCATCGCGATCCTGGAGGTCAGCCGGGCCGAGCTGGACCGGATGACCGGCGGTGTGCTGCACCAGGGCGTCGGCCTCCAGGTGCCGCCGTTCGCGTACGAGCCGTTCGAGGACATGGTGGCGGCCTCGCTGGAGCAGGCCGCCCCGCTGCTGGTCGCGCTGGACGGGGTCACCGACCCGCGTAACCTCGGCGCGGTGATCCGGTCCGCCGCCGCGTTCGGCGCGCAGGGTGTCTTCGTACCCGAACGGCGGGCCGCCGGGATCACCGCGACCGCCTGGCGGACCAGCGCCGGCGCGGCCGCGCGGGTGCCGGTCGCCCAGGTCACCAACCTGACCCGGTCGCTGAAGGCGTGCAAGGACGCGGGCTTCGTCGTGGTTGGCCTGGACGCCGACGGCGAGACCGACCTGTACGACCTGGAGGCCGCGGTCGGCCCGCTGATCGTGGTGGTCGGCTCGGAGGGTCGCGGGCTGTCCCGGCTGGTCGGTGAGACCTGCGACCTGACCGTGAGCATCCCGATGGTCTCCGACGTCGAGTCGCTCAACGCCAGCGTCGCGGCCGCGGTCACCCTCGCCGAGGTCGCCCGCCGCCGCGCCGTCCAGGCGTAGTTTCACCCGGAAGACACGAAAAGGGGCGGTCCGCCGTGGCGGACCGCCCCTTTTCTCCGTACGTCAGATCCGCTTGCCGGTGGTGGCGTGGAAGACGTGGCTGCGGCCCGCACGCGGCTTCACGAACACGGTGTCGCCCATGTTCGGCATGGAGCGGCGGTCGGTCCGGACGACGAAGCGCTCGTTGTGGCCCTCGAGCGCGGCGTGGCCGTAGATGTTGGCGTCGGAGCCCAGGTCCTCGACCAGCTCGACCACGACGGGCATGCCGCCCTCGGTCGGGCTGACCAGGTCGCAGTCCTCCGGCCGGAAGCCCACGGTGACCTTGCCGTCGCCGCCCTCGGCCTTGGCCGTGGCGACCTGCTCGCGGGTCAGCGGGACGTTCATCTCGGCGAACGCGGCACCCTGCTCGTTCAGCGGCACGGTCTTGATGTTCATGGCCGGGGAGCCCATGAAGCCGGCGACGAAGACGTTGGCCGGGGTGTCGTAGAGCGCCCGCGGGGTGTCCACCTGCTGCAGGACGCCGTCGAGCATGACCGCGACCCGGTGGCCCATCGTCATGGCCTCGACCTGGTCGTGGGTGACGTAGACCGTGGTGACGCCCAGCTTGGCCTGCAGCGACGCGATCTGCGTACGGGTCTGCACCCGGAGCTTGGCGTCGAGGTTCGACAGCGGCTCGTCCATGAGGAAGACCTGCGGCTCGCGGACGATCGCGCGGCCCATGGCGACCCGCTGGCGCTGACCACCGGAGAGCGCCTTCGGCTTGCGGTTGAGGAACTCCTCGAGCTGGAGCAGCCCGGCCGCCTCCTTGACCCGCCGGTCGATCTCCGCCTTCGAGGTCTTGCGCAGCTTCAGCGCGAACGCCATGTTCTCGTACACCGTCATGTGCGGGTAGAGGGCGTAGTTCTGGAAGACCATCGCGATGTCGCGAGCCTTCGGCGGCAGGTGGGTGACGTCCCGGTCGTCGATGTAGATGGCGCCGTCGTCGACGTCCTCCAGGCCGGCGAGCATCCGGAGGCTGGTGGACTTGCCGCAACCGGACGGGCCGACCAGGACGAGGAACTCGCCGTCCCCGATCTCGAGGTCGAGCTGGTTGACCGCGGGGCGCTCGGTGCCCGGGTAGATCCGGGAGGCCTTCGCGTAGGTGACCGTAGCCATGGTGGAGCGCTTCCTTTCACCGGCAGGAACGTGCCGGACGATCCGAGTGAAGGAGCGACCGGCACCCACGGTGCCGGCCAACGGGCGTACGCCGGGCAGCCGAGGCCGACCGGAGTGTCGTCCGTGTCACTGCACGGTAAACGGGTTTTCCGACCCTGCCAAGACAAGGCGCATCCGGTGGGACGGAGCGCATACCGCATAACGGTCATACGGGCACGGCGGGACAGCAATCCCCATCGTTCGCTGCCCGATCTGCGGCGAGGCGTTGGCGTCGACGTCGGGAAGTTGACGTTTTCCGTGCTCGGGGGCCCTGCGGAGCGGGATTTCCGGATCTCAGTCGCTATGCTGACCCCGGCACGACGCGCCCCTGTAGCTCAGCTGGCCAGAGCACTCGCCTTGTAAGCGAGATGTCGCCGGTTCGATCCCGGCCGGGGGCTCCATACCCGCACCAGGCAAGACCCGCCCGGCATGCCCGCAACTGGGCAGCCGGGCGGGAGGCTGACATCCATTTCTGACGTCAGTCGACCGGGCCGAACGCCTCACCGAGCCTGCGCAGGGCCTCCGTCTGCTCCGCCATCCTGGCATGGGCGGTAGATCATCATCGTGACATCGACGTGGGAGTGACCTGCGATGGCCTGAGGATCATGTGGGGGCGGGGCCAGGAGGTGGAGGGCACTGTGGCGGGGCACGGATTCCGTGCCCCGCCACAGTGTTGTGCGCGCTCAGCGCACCTTGATCACGCCAGGCCGCTCGCGGGCGCCTCCGACCGCGTTGCCCTGATCAACTCGACTCCTGAAGAGTCGGAATCCTCCAGCCCACTCATCAACTGCGATTGCTTCCGCAATTCAGGCGACGGTGAACTGGTAAAAGGTGCCGTAGTCGCCCCACGTATCGTCCGGGCGGATCACGAACACGTCGAGGTTCACAGGGCCACTCGTTTCCGGTGTCCATGTGACGCTGGCCCGACCATCAGGTCCAGCGGGTGCGTCGAAGAAGTCCTCGCCATTGAAGGAGTAACGGTAGTAGCCCACCTCACTCCAGCCCACGGGTGGTGAGAAGGTGAAGGTACCGGGCACGCCGACACCGCCATGCGGCTCGCCGTCGGACAGGTAGACGTCGGACGTGACACCGGGCCCGGGATCGAACGCGAAGTGCCAGTACCCATAGGGCGAGATCCAGCCGTTGGCGCTGTGGCTCCGCGCCCTGACGGAATGCCCGGAGGCGTTGCCAGCGGTGAAACTGATGGTAGCGGTACCGTCCTCGCCGGCTGCCACAAACTGTGGTTGGCCATTGTTCAGGAAATACTCGTACTTCGTGACACCCGGCATCCCGGGCGCGGGAGTGAACTTCAGCGTCAACGGCTTGCCCCACTCCGGTGTGCCGAGGGCCTTGATCGTCGGCTCGGTCGACGGCACCCGCATCTCGTACCCGACTGCGGCGGAGGTGTTCCCTGCGCGGTCGACCGATTGTACGTAGAGCGTGTTGGTATAGGGATTTGGCGGGATGATCGGCACAGTTACCGTGCCGCCCGGCACATCCGCCTTGAGCACCCTGTCACTGGTGAACGGGTCGTCGCAGTCGAACCGACCGCCTGGGGCGACCTCGCAACCCTGCACGCCACCCGACTGGTCAAACCATTGGTAGGTGAACCCGATGACGTCGGTGTCTCCACCGGCCGAGAAGGTGAACTCTCCCGGCACGCCGGGGGGCGTCGACTGCCCGGTATCGGCCTTCGGGTAGTTCGACGATGAGACCTGTGGCCGTGAAGGCCTTGTCTTGTCGACGACGAAGGTGCACACCTTCGACCAAGCGGAGGTCGCAAGCCCGTCACTCACGCGGGCCTGCCAGGAGTAGCTCTTACCGTCGACGAGAACGGCAGCCGGCACCCTGCCCGTGTTGAACATTTCTGCACTGCCGCCCGGCACGCTGATCTCCGTCCGCCTGGACGGATCGTCGACGGGCCACAACGCGAACTCGTACCCCAGTGCATCGAACTGCTTCAGGTCGGGATCGTGCCCGATGACCTGGAGCGTGTCAGCCAGGGCCGAAAGCGCCGGATAGGGCGCCGCGGTTGCGCACAACCGGCCACCGTTGTACATCTGGGCCTCGTCCAATAGCGGCGCCGAGTTGTACTGTACATTCAGGGATACGCTGTTGTACCAGTTCAGAGTCCGGCCGTAGCTGACCTCACCCTCGTGCTTCTTGGGAACCCGCAGCATGAACGTCACCCGCGTCTCGCCCTTGGCCGCCGCGTCCTTCAGCGCCACCGAGGCATCAAAGGTGATGTTGGCGGTGGGGCAGTATTCCGGAGTGGTGATCTCGTCGAGTTTCGTCAACTCTTCGGGGGCACCTCCCCAGGTCGGCGTCTTGCTTACCGGATTCACCCGCCATATTTCGATGGCCCTTTTGGTGCAGTCGGCCGCGCTCCGCTCCCGGATGCGCACAGTGCCACCGAAGACCTCCTTGCCGGCAAATTGCGACAAGTCAAAGGTTGCATAGACACGCGATTTGTGCCTCTCGCCCTTCGGGTCGATTCGAGCACCCAATGGCAGATCGACGCCCTCGGCCCAGTCGTACGCCGTGTGCGTGGTCGCCTGGTCCGTGTATCCGATCTGGATGGATGGGGCGGTCGCGTAGTGCGGTGCCGCGGCGGCGGACTCGGCAGCGGCAAACACTGTGAGACCGGTTAGGCCGAGCGTCGCGGCAAGGGCGATGGAAAGCCCGCGCGGACGCGTGGATGTGGACAAGTTTGGCACGCCTCCCCATTTTCTGACTCGTACCCGTGTTCGTGCTTGCTGTGCGGATCATATCCAGGCAGCTCAAACTCCTCTACTGGATACACCGCAGCCACTAAAATGGAACCTTCTATGACAAATAGCGGGGATCCGCCGAAGTTGAAGTCCGGGACTGCCGCAAGGGCGTTGGCCAGTCTCCTTCTCATCCCTCAACCTCCCAGGCTGGAGTGGAAACACGCGACCTGGCCGGCTGCCGGTGCCTGGTCTCGCATGATGGTTGACGAACCGGCCTCACCTGATGTTTGACATGATCACGCTGAGTCTGAGAGCGCCAGTGTTGCCCCCGAACTGGCAGCACGTCCGCTCATAGCCGATGTGCGGATACGGCGGGAGCTCGTCGACGCCGCGAAGAGACTGCTCTAGCATGAGGTTCTTCGCGGGACGACGTTGGAAGTGGTCATGCCTCGCCGGACTCCGGGCGAGATCAGGTCTCACGTGCCTCGGCGACGCCGATACGGTCGACCACCGTTGATCCGTGGGTTGTCTGCTTCGGCCAACCGCCAGATAGCTTCCTTCGAGCACGCCAACGGACTTCTCCCGGGAGAAGTGGCACATGCGTTCCGCCGATGGGCATCGAGCAGCCGGCGGCGGTCCGGTGCCAGTGCCGTTCGGAGCTATGACGCTCACCCTGAGGACTGGCGCGGTGGTGACTGCCACGTGCGTACGTTGCTGGAGCACGCCGCGCAGGCGCTTCGGCGCAAGGCGAGGCGCGAGTTAGCCGAAGCGCTTCGTCCTCTCGATGATCATTATCTGGCGCGCTCGGTCAACAACCCGTTCGCCCGGCAGGACCTCCCTTGGTGGCTGCGCCGTATCGAACTGTGACCACTGCACACCGAGCGCAGATACGCTGACCTGCCGCGATTCGCGCGATTGCCGCGATCATGTCAAGCGTCATCCGAGGCCGCCGTGTCAACCATCAACCGGCGCACGACACCTGGGGCCGGCTGCCGGCAAAGTTCAAAGTTTCTGTACCTGTTCTCAAGGCGGCCCTTGACGGGCCGCACGCGCCGCCGCCTGGGCGCGCCGGCCGCTGCCGCTGTCGCTGCGCGGCCGTCACGCCTGATGCCCGGCGGCGGGCGCGGAGAGCGGGGAGCCCGGGGCCGCCGCGGACGGGACAGCTGGGGGAGTGGTGGAGGTTCGTCGCCGGCAGCCGGCCGTGCCGCGCCTGAGCAGCGCGGCGCAGGGAGGGGCGCGCCGGGGTCCGCGCGGCAAGCCCCAGGCATGAGGGCGGTGGCCGCGCGAAGGCGCGCCGGTCGTCCAGGAGCCGGCTCCACAGCCGCTCAGGGTCAGGCAGTGTACGCAGTCACAGAGCTACTGGGCGGTCCTCGCTCACCAAGTCGCCTTCCACCCTCCCCCTCCGCGCCGCCGTGCCAACGCCGTCGCATCGACGACAATTGAGCCACAACCGTGCCATACCGTTCCCCAACACAATTGCTACGGCCTGATCAGTCACGACGACCACGGCAGCTCGTACGTCGCCATCGGCTACTGCCCCTGGTCCATAGGAGCCTCGGTCCCGGCCGTCCAGTTCATCGCCGCGGAGCGGGTTCTTGATCATTATTTGCGGCGGCGGCGGCGGTGCCGTGCTCGGTTGCCCATCTCAGGAGGGCCTTCGCGGGGTTTCTGTTTCGGGTTCGGCTGGCGGCCCAATGGCTCAATGGCCTCGACGGCAAGATGGAAGAGGTAGCCAGCGAGAATCGGCAGTCCGACCGCCAGCGCTACCGCGGGCAGCCATCCGATCTCACCGTCGGGCCACATCCACGTCGCTTCTGGGCGACTCACCCGACCGGTTACCGTCGGTCCAGGCGGCTGGTCTGAGCGCATGAAGAGTTGGACCCTGTCGATGTAAACGTCGCCTGTGCTGGACGTGAAGGGGCCTGTGCAGGTCCAGCCACGGCCCCATTTCGTGGCGCTCTCTTCGCAGGTCACGGCGGCGGATCCGGTCACGCCCCCGGCGACAGCCCTGACGCTGTCCCAGGCGTCAGGCAGGGTGAACCACCATCCCAGCGCGCTCGTGACGGCGAGGCAGACGAGGAATCCGGACACGAGGCGCGTGATCCAATCGGCCTCCCGTACGGCTCCCGGCAGATGGTTCAGCATCCGGCGTCGCGCTGGTCGACTCAGAGCACTCCGCATGGCGGCAGGGTAACCAGGGCATCTTCCCTCGGGAGACGGCAGGCAAGAGGCAGCGCGAGCCCGATGCGCGCCGGACCCGAACGTCAACCGACGACGCCGGCACCGACAGCAACGCTGGCGGCAACCGGGCCGAACGGCAGCGCACTGACCAGGGCTGGCATGGACGAGACTCCGAGCTTGCGGCCGTACCCGGAAGCGTGCGGACGCGCTGAACAGAGCTTGTAAGCGAGATGTCGCCGGTTCGATCCCGGCCCGGGCTCCATACCCGCACCAGCCAAAACCCGCCTGGCATGCCCGCAACTGGGCAACCGGGCGGGAGGCTGACATCCATGTCTTGGCCCCGCGTACGTTGGCGCCATGGCGACCTACTGGACTCTGGGGTGCGACGCCGAGGATCCCCAGCGGATTGCTGCCTTCTGGGCGCTTGCCCTTGGGTATGTCAAGGAGCCCGGTTTCGACGAGCCCGACAACGCGTCCATCGTCGACCCGGACGGCAGGGGACCCGCCATCGGCTTCCTGAAGGTGCCCGAGGGCAAGTCCGCCAAGAACCGGATGCACATCGATGTCCGGGTGGCTGGCCCGGGCCCCGGGGACATGGCCGAGCGCGCACGACTGATCCAGCAGAAGGTGCCCGAACTGGTCGCTGCCGGTGCGACAGTGCTTCGCGAGGAGTGGTACGGCGACACCTTGGGACACGTCGTCATGCAGGACCCCGAGGGCAACGAGTTCTGCGTGGCGTGACAGGTGATGGGGCGGGAGTTCGCGCTCCGCGAACTCCCGCGGTGGACCGGAGGCCCACCGCGGCTCGGTCAGTGCGAACGCCGGGCCTCGCGTTCGGCGCGCTTGCGCTCCCGCTGCTCGCGGCTCCACTGCTTACGCCGCTCGAGGTCCTGCTTCCACAGGTCGCGTTGCTGCTGGGAGCCCCCCTGGACGGCGTTCTCCACGGTCGCCGGACCGGCGAGGTTCCGGAACACCCATCCCAGGAGGCGCCCACCCTCACCAGGTGCCTTCTTCTCCTCGGCAGTCATCGTCCACTCTCCGTCCCGCGACGTTAGTTGGTGGTCAAATGGTTGGTGCACCAACTATTGGTACCGTAGCACCGTGGCGAACGACGGTGACGGGACGGGTGGCCTGAGCCAGATCGATGACCCGCTGGCTCTGGAGCAGCAGGTCTGCTTCGCCCTGTCCGTCGCGGCCCGCGGCGTGGTGGCCGTGTACCGTCCGCTGCTCGAACCGTTGGGACTGACCCACCCGCAGTACCTGGTGATGCTCGCCCTCTGGCAGCACGCGCCGCTGTCCGTACGGGAACTGAGCCGCCTGTTGCAACTCGATCCGGGCACCCTGTCGCCACTGCTCAAGCGCCTGGAGGCGATCGGCTACCTCCAGCGTGAGCGGAACCCGGCCGACGAGCGCAGCCTCGCGGTGACGCTCACCGCCAAGGGGCGGGCACTGCGCGAGCAGGCCGAGCGGATCCCTCCGGCCATCGTCGAGCGGCTCGGTATGCCCCTCGACGACCTCCGGAAGTTGCACGCCACGCTGACCGAGGTCATCGAGGCCGCCCAGCAGGCCTCGAAGGCGGCCTCGCAGCCGGGCGACAGCCGAACGTGACGCCGGGCCCGGCGCGGTCGTCGTCACCGGGGCGACCGCGACCGCGCCGAAGCGCCGTCAGCCCCAGTGCTGCGGGGCGGGCTGGCGGGTCGTCGCGTTCAGCCGGTTGAAGAAGTTGGTGGTGGCGATCCAGAGCACCAGCGCGGACAGTTCCTTCTCCCCGAAGTGCCGGGCCGCCTCGTCCCAGATCTCGTCCGGCACCGCGTCGCTCCGGTCGGCGAGCCGGGTGGCGGCCTCGGCCAGGGCGAGCGCGGACCGCTCGGCCTCGGTGAAGTACGGGGTCTCCCGCCAGACGGCCACCGCGAACAGCCGCTCCTCGGTCTCGCCGTTCTTCCGGGCGTTGCGCGCCCCGGAGTCGACGCAGGCGCTGCACCCGTTGATCTGGCTGGCCCGCAGGTGGACCAGCTCCAACGTGCTGTCGGGGACGCCGGCCGAGTGGGCGGCCTTGTAGAGCAGGTTGATCGCCTTCATCGTGTCGGGGAGCAGCGCGGCCGGGTTCTGGATACGGGCATCGAGCGTCATTTTGATCCATCCTGTCCTGTTAGGCTGGCCGGCGTTCGTCGCGCCGCCATCGCTGTCGTTCGTCCGTCATCGGGATGTCGGGGGAGGGACGGACGACGTGACAGATGTGACGGCGGTCACCCGAAGGTCGCGGGGGGATGACGGGATCGTGAGCGGCACCGAGGTGTTGGTCCACCGTTTCGAGGAGCAGCGGCCCCGGTTGCGCGCGGTCGCCCACCGGATGCTCGGTTCCGCGGCCGAGGCCGACGACGCCGTGCAGGACACCTGGTTGCGGCTCAGCCGCGCCGACTTCGATGACATCGACAACCTGCCGGGCTGGCTGACCACCACGGTCGGGCGCGTCTGCCTGGACCGGCTGCGGTCCGGCAGCGCGCGGCACGAGGAGTCCACCGACACGGCCGGGGAGGAGTCCGCGGCCGAGCCGGCCGGCGGCCGCGATCCGGAGCAGGAGGCGTTGCTCGCCGAGTCGGTCGGTCAGGCGCTGGAGGTCGTGCTGACCACCCTCGGCCCCACCGAGCGCCTGGTGTTCGTGCTGCACGACATGTTCGCCGTCTCCTTCGACGAGATCGCGCCGGTGGTCGATCGCAGCGCCCCGGCCGTACGGCAGATCGCCAGCCGGGCTCGGCGCCGGGTGCAGAGCCGCTCGGCCGACCCGGTAGCCGACCCCACCCGCCAGCGCCGGGTCGTCGAGGCGTTCCTCGCCGCCTCCCGGGAGGGGCGCTTCGACGACCTGGTCAGCCTGCTCGACCCGTACGTGGTGCTGCGCGGCGACGCCGCCGCCGTCCGGATGGGCGGGACCGGCGAGATGCGCGGGTCGTCCGCCGTGGCCGACTTCTTCAACGGCCGGGCCCAGGGTGCGGTGCCGGCGTACGTCGACGGGGTGGCGGGCGCCCTGGTCGTCGTGGACGGGCGCATCCGCCTCGTGCTCAGCTTCACCGTCACGGACCGGATCATCGGCATCGAGGTGGTGGCCGATCCCGAGCAGCTCCGTGCCCTGGAGGTGGTGGTGGACGGGTGAGCCGGGCGGCCGAGGAGTCCAACCGGGCGATGCTGCGCGCCCGGGACGCCATGGACCGGGCGTACGCCGAGCCACTGGACATCCCCACGCTGGCCCGGATCGCGCACGTCTCCGAGGCGCACTTCATCCGCACCTTCCGCGCCACCTTCGGCGAGACGCCGCACCGCTACCTGCAACGCCGGCGCGTCGAGCGGGCCATGTACCTGCTGGTGCGGACCGACCAGCCGGTCACCGAGATCTGCTACGCGGTCGGCTTCGGCAGCCTGGGCACGTTCAGCCGTACCTTCCGGGACATCGTCGGCGAGTCGCCGTCGGCGTACCGGACCCGCAAGACGGCGCCGGCGGCCGTGCCGAGCTGCTTCATCAAGGCGTGGATGCGCCCGAGCGCCACCATCTGACCAGCCAATCCATCAGTTTTGGATAAGCGGCGGGTCGGCGGTCTGGCCTAGCGTCTTCGGCATGACGATGAACGCGATTTCCCGCTCCCAGATCTACGTCCTCGACCAGGACGAGGCCCTCGACTTCTACGTCGGCAAGCTCGGCATGGAGGTCAACACGGACGCGGACCTCGGCTTCATGCGCTGGCTCACGGTCAACCTGCCCGGCGACCCGGAGCGCGAGGTCCTGCTGGAGAAGCCCGGGCCCCCGGCCCTCGACCCGGCCACCGCCGAGCAGGTCCGCGAGTTGCTCACCAAGGGGGCGCTCGGCGGCCACCTCTTCATGACCACGGACGACGCCCACAAGACGTACGAGGACCTGGTGGCGAAGGGCGTGGACGTCTACGACGAGCCGACCGAGCAGTCGTACGGCATCGACTTCGGCATCCGGGACCCGTTCGGCAACAAGATCCGGATCGGCCAGATGTTCCCGCGGGCCTGAGGGAGCGGTCCGGTGACCGAGACGATCGAACGGTCTGCGGCCCGGGTGACCGGGGAGCGGGCCCTGCTCATGGGCGGCGTCCTGGCGGGCCCGCTCTGGGTGGCGGTCGCGCTGGTCCAGGCGCTGACCCGGGCGGGCTTCGACCCACGCCGGCACCCGGTGAGCGTGCTCAGCACCGGCGACCTGGGCTGGGTGCAGATCGCCAGTTTCGTGGTCGCCGGCCTGCTCTGCGTCGGGGCGGCCCTGGCCCTACGGCGGATCCCCCACCCCGGCCTCGGTCCGGTCAGTGGCCCCTGGTTGATCGGCCAGTACGGCGTCGGGCTGGTGCTGGCCGGGATCTTCGTGGCCGATCCGCTGGACGGCTTCCCGGCCGGTACGCCCCGCGGCCCGGGCGCGGTGAGCTGGCACGGAGTCGCCCACTTCGGGGCCGGGGCGGTCGCCTTCACGGCGCTGATCGCGGCCTGCCTGGTCGCCGCGCGCCGCTTCGCCCGGCGCGGTGAGCGCGGCTGGGCGACGTACAGCGGAGTGACCGGGGGCTTCTTCGCGGCTGCCTGGCTGGCCCTGATGGCCGGTGGGCACCCGGTGGCGATGGTGGCCTTCGCGGTGGCCGTGGTGGCCGGCTGGGGCTGGGTGTCGACCACGCTGCGGCGGGCGCTGCGCGAGGCGGTCGCCTGAGCGCGGACCCCCGCCTGATTCACGGAAAGGGGTCATCCCGGTGCGGATGACCACTCTTTCCGTGAATTTGGGCGATTCCCGGGTGGCGCGGGCGGGGTTGTCAGTCGATGAGGCCGGTGAGCAGTTCGACCACGGCGGCGGTGGCGGCGGGGGGCGTGACCTCCGGCGGGCAGTCCACGTAGCCGGTGGTCACCGCGCCCACGGTGAGCCGGTACGTGAAGGCGTCCGCGCACATGGTCGTCATGGTGGCGGACGCCTCGGCGAGCAGGCGCCGGTCGGCGGTGAGCTGCCGCAGCCGGTTCAGGTCCGCAGGGCTGAGCTGGCCGGTACGGGAGGCGCCGGCCCGGTCGACCTTGGTCCAGTGTCCGTCGGGCGCCACGGTCAGGGTGTCCTCCAGCCCGACGATCCCACCGGACTTGGTCAGCACCACGTCGACGCCGGGGCGGCCCGGCGAACCGGTGTCGGTGGCCGCGGTGGTCGGGGCGGCGGGAGTGGCCGGGGCGGTGGTGGCGCCGGCCTGGGCGGCGGTGGCCTGGCCGGTCTCCGTGGCGGTGGTCCCGTCGGTCTGCGCGCAACCGGCGAGTGGGGTGAGAAGCACGGCGAGGACGACCGCCGCGACGGGGGTTGATCTCATGCCGATGGGACGCACGGCGGGGTCACGCGGTTCCAGCCACCTGCACCGCCTCGTCCGAACGGTCAATGTCCCCGGCAGGAAACGCGCGCCCTCTTCCGCTTTCCTCGTTGTATCGCTATATCTACATCCGTGACTACCCCCGTCACAACTTTCCCCCGTCGGGAGGGCTCGTGAAAAGACCTCTTGCCGCCGTCAGCGCAGCTCTGCTCATCAGCGGCGTGCTGACCTGCGTCACCACCACGGCGTACGCGGCACCCCCCAGCGCCCCTGCCTCGCAATCCGCCGCCGATCGTGCGGACGGCCTGCTCCGTGCCCACCCCGGTGCCGTTCAGGGCGCCAGCGGGGAGGCGTACCAGGCCGTCCGCACCAAGGTGGACCCCTCCGGGGCCACCCACACCCGGTACACCCGGACCTATCACGGCCTGCGCGTCTACGGCGGTGATTTCGTCATCCACGCCGCCCCGAACGGCGCCATGACCGCCGCGTCGGTCGGCCTGGTCGCGCCGCTCACCCTGGGCACCACCGCCAAGATCAGCTCGGCCGCGGCCAAGGACAGCGCGCGCAGGGCGTTCTCCGGCACGCTCACCGAGGTGGGCGCTCCGGAGCTCTTCGTGGATGCCAGCTCCGGCAAGGGCCGCCTGGCCT
Organism: Micromonospora sp. SL4-19; assembly: GCF_047921475.1. NCBI lineage: Bacteria > Bacillati > Actinomycetota > Actinomycetes > Micromonosporales > Micromonosporaceae > Micromonospora > Micromonospora sp. SL4-19. Next base: position 26,352 of record NZ_JBLROB010000024.1, on the reverse strand, counting down.
GGGAGACCGTCGCCTCCGGCTGGAAGGCCGACAAGCAGACCCCGTCCAAGCTGCACGTCATCACCGACGCGACCACGGGCAGGACGATCGGCTCGTACGACGAGATCGAGTCGGTCGCCGGCACCGGCAACAGCATCTACTCCGGCACGGTCAGCGTCGACACCACGCTCTCCGGCAGCACCTACCAGATGGTCGACCCGTCGCACGGCAACGGGCGCACCTGCGACATGAACAACACCACCACCGGCACCTGCACCACCTTCACCGACGCCGACAACACCTGGGGCACCGGGGCGAACTCCAGCCGGCAGTCCGCCGGCGTCGACGCCCACTTCGGCGCGGCGAAGACGTTCGACTACTTCAAGAACGTGCACGGCCGCAACGGCATCTTCGGCAACGGCGCCGGCGTGCCGAGCCGGGTGCACTACGGCAGCAACTACGTCAACGCCTACTGGGACGGCTCCCAGATGACCTACGGCGACGGCTCCGGCAACTCCCGCCCGCTGGTCGCCTTGGACGTGGCCGGCCACGAGATGAGCCACGGCGTCACCGAGAACGTGGTGACGGGCGGTCTGACCTACTCCGGTGAGTCGGGCGGTCTCAACGAGGCCACCAGCGACATCTTCGGCACGATGGTCGAGTTCTACGCCAACGCGCCGAGCGACCCGGGCGACTACCAGATCGGCGAGAAGATCAACATCAACGGCAACGGAACCCCGCTGCGTTACATGTACAACCCGTCGCTGGACGGCTCCTCGCACTCCTGCTGGTCCACCTCGACCAAGAACGTCGACGTGCACTACTCGTCCGGCCCGGCCAACCACTTCTTCTTCAACCTCGCCGAGGGCACCGGCTCGACCGCGTACGGCACCTCGCCGGTCTGCGGCTCCGCCCCGGCGGTGACCGGCATCGGCCGGGCCAAGGCGGAGAAGATCTGGTACCGGGCGCTCGACGTGTACTTCACCTCGAACACCTCGTACGTCAACACCAGCAACCCCGCGAACACCGCCCGGGCCTACACCCTCAGGGCGGCGACCGACCTGTACGGCAGCTGTTCCACCGAGTACAAGACCGTCCAGGCCGCGTGGACCGCGGTGAACGTGGCCGGCAACGACGCGCCCTGCGGCTCGACCGGCAACGACTTCTCCGTCTCGCTCTCGCCGACCTCCGGCTCGGTGACCGCGGGTAACGCCGTCTCCACCACCGCGTCGACCGCGACCACCAGCGGGACCGCGCAGACCGTGACGTTCTCCGCGTCCGGCCTGCCGAGCGGCGCCACCGCGTCGTTCAGCCCGTCCTCGGTGACCTCGGGCGGCTCGTCCACCCTCACCATCAGCACCACGTCGGGCACCGCGCCCGGCACCTACTCGGTCACGGTCACCGGCACCGGCACCTCGGCGACCCACACCGCGACCTACACGCTGACCGTGAACGGCAGCGGCGGCGGCTGCACCGGCGCCGGCCAGAAGCTGGGCAACCCCGGCTTCGAGTCCGGCAACACCGTCTGGACGGCCTCGTCCGGCGTCATCGGCCAGTACGGCTCCAGCGGCCAACCGACCCACGGCGGCACCTGGAACGCCTGGATGGACGGCTACGGCACCACCCACACCGACACGCTCTCCCAGTCGGTGAGCCTGCCGGCCGGCTGCACCTCGTACAACTTCAGCTTCTGGCTGCACATCGACAGTGCCGAGACGACCACCATCTCCGCGTACGACACGCTCAAGGTGCAGGTGCTCAACTCCTCCGGGACGGTGCTGGCGACCCTGGCCACCTACTCGAACCTGAACAAGGCCGCCGGGTACAGCCAGAAGTCGTTCTCGCTGGCCGCGTACGCCGGCCAGACCGTCACCCTGAAGTTCACCGCCGCCGAGGACATCCTGTACCAGACGTCCTTCGTGGTTGACGACACCGCGGTCAACGTCTCCTGACCTGACCGAACCGTCGGCGGGCCCGGCGGCCACCCCACGCGGGTGGTCGTCGGGCCCGCGCCGCTATGGTCGGCCGACCGGCGGCGAAGGGGAGAGACATGTCGGACGCGGAGCTGACCGTCACGGTGACCGGGGCGGTGGCGACCGTGGTGATCCGGAACCCGGCCCGCCGCAATGCGATGACCCCGACCATGTGGCGGCAGCTCCCGGTGCTGCTCGACGGCCTGGAGGCGGACCCGGCGGTGCACGCGCTGGTGCTCACCGGCACCGGCGGCACGTTCTGCGCCGGCGCCGACCTCGGCGACCTGGACGAGCTGCTGGAGGCCGGTGACGGCAGCATCGCGGTCGCCGCCGAGGAGCGGCTGGCGGCCTTCGCGAAGCCCACCGTTGCCGCGATCGAGGGTGCCTGCGTCGGCGGGGGGTGCCAGCTCGCCGTCGCCTGTGACCTGCGGTTCGCCGCGGCGGACGCCCGGTTCGGCGTGCCCCCGGCGCGGTTGGGGCTGGTCTATCCCGCGCCGACCACCCGGCGGCTGGCCCGCCTGGTCGGTCCGTCCGCCGCCAAGCACCTGCTGTTCACCAGCGAGCTGGTCGACGCCGAGCGGGCGCTGCGGATCGGCCTGGTCGACGAGGTGCTGCCGGCCGACGCGCTGGCCGCCCGGGTGGCGGCGGTCATCACCACCGTCGCCACGCGCTCCCGACTCACCGTCGCGGCGGCCAAGGAGATCATCGACGGGCGCGCCGACGACGCGCGGATCGCCTGGTGGCACGGGCAGGTCCGGGCCAGCGGCGAGGCCCGCGAGGGGGTGGCGGCGGTCAACGAGCGCCGGCCGCCGCGCTTCGGCTGGACGCCGCCCGGCCGTCCCTGACCGCCACCCTGACGAGGCGGGGGTGCGGACCGTACCCGCACCCCCGCTCCGTTCCGGGACCGGCGGACGCCGCGCCGGAGGCGTACCTCCGACGCGGCCCCCTGTGCCCGCCGGCCGGCCCGTCACCGCGCGGCGAGCGAGGCCCAACTCGGCGACACAGGCTCGCGCCGCAGCGGCATGCCCGCCTCGGCCGGTGTCAGGTCGCCCTTGCGCTGGTTGCACTCGTAGCAGGCGGCGGTGGTGTTCTTCCAGGTGTTCCGGCCGCCGCGCGAGCGGGGCAGGATGTGGTCGATGGTGCTGGCCGGGGCGTCGCAGTAGGCGCAGCGCCAGCGGTCGCGGCGCAGCACCCCGTGCCGGGACCAAGCCGGACCGGCGCTGAACCGCCAGCGGGTGACGACGTACCGGACGAGGCGGACCACCCGCGGGACCGGGAAGATCCCGATCACCTGGTCCGGCTCGGCCTCATGGATCTCGGCGACCCGCCGGCAGAGCATCCGGATCGCGTGCTGGACGGTGACCCGGTGCAGCGGGCCGAGGTCGGCGTTGACGACGAGGACGGCATCCACCGGGCTCTCCCTTCACGATCGGTGGTGGGCAGCAAAAAGCCGCCCGGTCGGTGGCGACGGGGCGGCTGCGGCGCGTACGGGCGTACGCGTCAGTCGGGCCACCCGGCACGGGGACCTTCGGCTCGGCAACCGGCGCTGAGCAGCCACGACGGCATGGTGACGCGGTGCGGCAGCGACATCGACGGCTCCCGGAGCGGTGGTTGACCTTGCGCGATCACGGTAGATGCGCACCGGAGAGGCGGGCAACGCATTTCGATTTCCTAGCGGCCCAGTAGGCCGCGGGGCCGGACCGAGAGGACCGGTTCGGCCGCCGCGCCCGCCGTTCGCAGGATGTGGTTCGCGGCGATGATCCCGGTCGCCGCCGCCCGTTCCATCAGCGCGCTCGGGAAGTCCGTCCGGATCCCGTCGCCGGCCAGGTAGAGGCCGCTGGCGTCGGTGCACACCCCCGGACGCCCGGCGTGGCTGCCCGGAGCGAACGCCGCCGCCTTCGCCTCCACCCGGGCGCGCAGTTCGCGGACCCGCAGATGGGCTGCCTCCGGCCAGAGCGCGGTCAGCTCGACCCGCATCCGCTCACCCAGCTCCTCCGCCGGCACATCCGGCTCGCAGGCGTACGCGTGCAGCTCGACCACCGAGCCGCCGGTGCGCCGCGCCCAGCGGCGCGGCTCGTCCTCCAGCCGGTGGTAGAGGGTGACCGAGTCCAGAGTCGCCTGCCGGGAGACCCCGCTGAACGCCGCCCGGTCCGGGTGGACGTCGCCGTCCATCCAGTAGCGCGCCACCGCGTACGGCGGGCCGGGCCGGCCGAACGCGGGCATCCGCGCCACCAGCCAGGGGGCGGCCGCGACCAGGCCGGGCGAGGCGGTGACCAGCCGGGCGAGCGCGGGCGGGTCGACGGCGAGCACCACGTGCCCGGCCTCGTGGCCCGCACCGTCGGCGGTGGTCACCCGCCAGCCGTCCGGGATCCGGTCCAGCCGGGCCGCAGTCGTGCCGGTATGCACCCGGCCACCGTGCCGGCACAGGTGCCGGGCCAACGGCTCCCAGATCGCCGTCGCGTAGTCCTGATCCGGGCAGTCGAAGGCCAGCCCCTCCGGGTTGCCGAGCAGATAGAAGTGGAACTGGGCGATCAACTCGGCGGCCGACATCTCCGCCTCGTGGTTGAAGAACGAGTGGGCGAAGACCTCGAAGAGCATCGCCCGTGCCCGGTCCGGCAGCCGGAGCGAGGTGAGCAGGTCGTCGGCGGTCCGCCCGTCGAACTCGGCGTAGGTCCGCACCGGGTGGTAGGCGAGCAGCGGCAGCGCGGCGTCCCGGTCCATCGCGCGCAGGTCGGCCAGGCGAACGCTCGGGCTGCGCAGCAGCAGGGCGAGCAGGTTGGCCGGCGGCGCGGGCGGCAGCCGGCCGAACTCCTCGGCGGGCCACCGGGCGGACAGCACCGGATAGCCGGGGACCGGCTTGAGGAAGCCCAGGGCGGGGTCGACCCGCCGCAGGATCGCCCGCCAGTTGTAGTACTGCCGGAAGAAGGCGTGGAAGCCGCGCTCGTTGCGCTGCGTGCCGTCCGGCAGCTCCTCCGGCCAGGCGCCGAGCCGGCCGCCCAGGGTGGGCGCCGCCTCCAGCACGGTCACGTCCACCCCGCGTTCGGCCAGCACCACCGCCGCCGACACGCCGGCGATGCCGCCGCCGACCACCACCGCCCGCACCAGGCGCGGCACGCGCGGGGCGCCACCACCGCCCGGATCCACCACGTGCTGTCGTACGCCGATGAGCCGACCGGCCACTCGTGACAGCGCCACCACGTGGATGCTCCCCTCAGACCAGGCAGCGGCGGGGGCGGTCCGAGGCGGGCCAGACGTACGCCAGGTCGAGCGGGACGTCACGGAACTGCGGCCCGTAGTGCGCCGGGTCCTTGCGCAGCAGCGACGACCGGTGGCTGCGATGCAGATCCTCCCGGCCCAGCCAGGGCGGCAGCTCGCCGGCCCCGGCCAGCTCCGCCTGAGTCCGCACGGTGGCAATGCCGCAGGCGGACGCGAGATCGACGGTCATCGTGGCTGCACAGGTGTCCGCGCGGCCCGGCTCGCACCACACGGCGCACATGTCCAGCCCGTACCGGGTCAGCGCCTCCTCGTACCCGGCCCACATCTTCACCGCCGGGTGGTTCCGCCAGCCGTAGTCCGGCCGGGTCAACCCGCGCAGCACCTGGATGGTCTCCACCCGCTGCTTGCCAAGTCGCCTCTGGTCCAACGCCCGGGCGCTCGTCAGGAAGTCCGGGTACGGGAGGAACGTCTGCACGGCGGTGCTCTACCCGTACCCGCGTCCACCATGCGTTCACGATCATCGGGGCTGCGCGCACTGCGAGCGGATGACTACCATCCGGACATGGCCGAGCCCCTGCGTGACCGCGCGCGTCGCGCCACCGGCTGGCGGCTCCGGATGAACGGCGACCGTCCCCACTACGTGGTCTGCGGCTCCGACCCGCTGGCGTACTGGGTGGTCCGGGCGCTGCTCGCCACCGAGTCGCCCACCGGGCGGATCCGGGTCACCCTGATCGTGCCCGGGCGACCCCGGGGCGACGGGCCGGACGGCCGCGACCTCGACGGGGTCCAGGTGGTCCTCACAGACCGGCTCGACGAGGCCGCCTTCCGCCGGGCCGGGCTGGCCGGCGCGGACGGGCTGGCCCTGCTGCACCAGGACGACGTGGGCAACATGCACGCCGCGCTCTGCGCCCAGGCAGTCGAGCCCCGGCTGCGCCTGGTGGTACGCATGTTCAACACCAGCCTGGCCAACGGCCTACGGCAGCTCTTCCCCGACTCGGCGATGCTCTCCGACGCCTCGATCGCCGCCCCGGCGTTCGTCGCCGCCGCGCTCGGCGAGCTGGCCCCCACCCACTTCCGGCACGACGGGCGCACCCTCTACGCGGCCCGCCGCGCCGACGTACCTCCACGGGACGTGCTCTGCGGCCTGGCCGTCACCACCGACCCGGACCTGGTCCGGGTGCTGCCCGCCGACGAGGAGACGGCCGACGTGGTGCTGGCCGAGGCGACCGGCCAACTGGCCGGCACCGAGCTGGCCGCCCGCCGGCTGGTCCGGGCCCGGCGGCGCCGGCAGCCCGTGGTGGTGCTGCTCCGCGCGATCCGCACTTTCGCCACCCGCAAGATCGGCGTGGCGGTGCTGGTGCTGCTCGCGATGATCGCCGTCCTCGGCTGGCTGAACTCCGGCGCCGCGCACGTGGGCTGGTCCGACGCCCTCTACCTCACCCTGGTCACCTCGTTGAGCGGGCAGGACCCCGACCTCGACAAGGGGGCCGCCGCCCAGATCATGCAGGTGGTGCTCACCCTGGCCGGGCTGGCGCTGATCCCGCTGATCACGGCGGCCGTGGTCGACGGCATCGTCAACGCCCGGCTCGCCCTGCACCACGGCCGGATCCAACCCGACCGCTCCGGCCACGTGGTGGTGGTCGGGCTGGGCAACATCGGCACCCGGGTGATGGCCCAGCTGCACGACTTCGGGGTCGAGGTGGTCGCGATCGACCGAAACCCCGACGCCCGCGGTACTCCGCTCGCGCACCGGCTCGGCGTACCGCTGATCGTCGGGGACGCCGGCCTCGAGGAGACGCTGCGGGCCGCCTCCCTCGACACCTGCCAGGCACTGGTGGTGGTTTCCACGGACGACGGCGCCAACCTGCGTGCCGCGCTGAACGCCCGCAGCCTCGACCCCGACCTGCGGGTGGTGCTGCGGCTGTTCGACGGCGACTTCGCCGAGCGGATCCAGCAGGCGTTCGGCATCGGTATCTCCCGCAGCGTGTCGTACCTGGCCGCGCCCGCGTTCGCGGCGGCGCTGCTGGACCGCGCGGTGATCGCCACCATCCCGGTCGGCCGGCACGCGCTGCTGGTCACCGAGGTGCCGGTGGTGGCCGGCTCGCCGCTGGACGGCCGTCCGCTCGCCGCGGTGGCTCGGCCCGGCGAGGTACGCCTGCTCGCGCACACCCGAGCCGGGCAGACCGACTGGTCCGTCGACAGGCGGATGGTGATCCAGGCGGGGGACCGGCTGACCGTGGTGGCCCGGCGGGCCGGCCTGACCGCCCTGCTCCGGGAGACCACGCCCGCACCCCCGCCCGAGCCCACCGGGATGCCGATGCCGAGGCAGCCGGAGGAGTGAGCGGGGCCAGGCGCGGTTAGGGGGCCGAGATGAACGGACGGTCCCACCTGCGTAGCGCGGCGGGCAACGGCACGTCGTCCCAGGGCGCCCGGTGCAGCAGGCGGTCCAGCAGCAGGCCGAGCAGCAGCCCGGCGACCGAGTCGGTCAGCCAGTGCCAGCCGAGGTACGTCGTGGTGCAGAGCACGATCACCGGCGGTATCACCCGGACCACGGAGATCAACCGGGGTGGCACCGCCCGACCGAACGTGCGCAGCAGCGGGGCCAGGAGCAGGGCGAGCACGCCGTACCAGACGATCGCGTTGGCCACGTGCCCCGACGGGTACGACTGGGCGAAGGCCACCGGCAGTTCGTGCTGGAACAGCGGCAACGTCTGGTCGGGCGGCAGGAACGGTTCCCTGACGCTGGCGCTGGGCGCCGGCCGCGCGGTCCACACCTTCAACGGCCCGATGGTCAGGTACGTCAGCACGAACCCGGCCACTGGTGGCAGCACCGGGCGGACCGAGCGGAGCCGGACCGCCACCAGCACGCCCAGCCCGGCCGCGAGGAGGGTCAGCGGGGTGCCCTGACCCAGGTAGTTGAGGATCATCGCGATCCATCGGGCGGCGGTCGGACGGTGGTCCGCGGCCCAGTCGGCGACCGCCCGGTCCACCCCGAAGAGGTGACCGGTGGCGAGCGCCGCGGTCAGGCCCACCAGGGCGGCGAGCAGCAGCCCGTCGAACCACCAGCCGGCCGGCCGGACGGGCCGGAGCCGCAGCCTCTCGCGTACCTCCGTGGTCTCCCGCACGCGACCACGCTACCGGCCGCCGGCAGCGCCGGGCCGGCGCGGGCATCGGCGGCTGTGTGTCGGCCCACGATGGGAAGCGCTCCGGCGGGTGCAGCCGTCAGACTGGTCCCCGTGCGGATCACCTCGGCCCTCGTCGACCCGGCGCTGCTGGACCTCCCCTGGTCGACCCCGCTGGAGGAGTGGCCGGCCCAGCATCTGGTCGCGTTGCCGCAGGGCATCTCGCGGCACATCGTGCGCTTCGTCCGCCTGGGCGACTACGTCTACGCGGTGAAGGAGACCGGCGAGCGGGTCGCCGAACGGGAGTACGACCTGCTCCGGGCCCTGGAGCGGATCGACTTCCCCTCGGTCGAGGCGATCGCGATCGTGGCCGACCGGCAGACCGACGACGGTGAGCCGCTGGACCCGGTGTTGATCACCCGGCACCTCCAGTTCTCGCTGCCGTACCGGGCGCTCTTCTCCCGGACGCTGCGGCCGGAGACCATGAACCGGCTGCTCGACGCGCTGGCGGTGCTGCTGGTCCGGATGCATCTGACCGGCTTCTTCTGGGGCGACTGCTCGCTGTCCAACACCCTGTTCCGCCGGGACGCCGGCGCCTTCGCCGCGTACCTGGTGGACGCCGAGACCGGGGCACTGCACCGCTCGCTCTCCAACGGCCAGCGCGGCGAGGACCTGGAGATCGCCCGGGTCAACATCTTCGGCGAGGCGCTGGACCTGCAGGCCGCCGGGCTGCTGCACGAGGCGATCGACCCGGAGGTGGTCTGCGAGGAGGTCGTGCAGCGGTACGAGCGGCTCTGGCACGAGATCACCTACGAGCAGCAGGTCGAGCGGGAGGCCCGGCACGACATCGAGGGGCGGATCCGCCGCCTCAACGAGCTGGGCTACGACGTCGCCGAGGTGGCCATGTCCACCGCCGACAACGGGCGCTACCTGGTTCGGCCCAAGGTGGTCGACGCCGGTTACCACACCCGTCGGCTGATTCGCCTCACCGGCTTGGACGCCGAGGAGAACCAGGCCCGCAGGCTCCTCAACGACCTGGACGCGTACCGGGTGGAGAGCGACCTGACCGACGAGCAGCAGGCGGCGCACCGCTGGCTCACCGAGGTGTTCGAGCCGGTGGTCCGGGCGGTCCCGGCGCACCTGCGCAGCAAGCTGGAACCGCAGGAGCTCTTCGCGCAGATCATCGAGCACAAGTGGCTGCTCTCCGAGCAGGCCGGCCGGGACGTCGGGATGCGCCACGCCGTGCAGTCGTACCTGTCGGACGTGCTGGTGCACCGCCCGGACGAGCAGGCCGTGCTCGGCGTCGAGGTCCCCGCCGCCGGCTGACGGCCGCCCTGCCGCGGCCTCCTGGCGGCGGCCGGCGCGGCGCCGTCAGCAGTGCGGGCGCCTGCGGTGCCAGGTGGTTGCTCATTGCCTACGAACTTGATGTCGTAAGTGATTCAGGCTGTGCGGCCCCGAACGGCCCGCTGGGCGCGGGTCTGCCGCGACGGCCATTTCCAGGTTGATTCATTCACGTCATCAAGTTCGTAGGCTCCGGCGGAGCACATCTGGCCGCAGCGGGCAGGGCCGGCGGCCACACAGGGCCGAGGCCGGCGTCAGTCCACCCAGGCGCCGGCGCGCATCACCCGGACCACGTTGAGGTCGTCGTCGAGGACGACCATGTCGGCCCGGAGCCCGGCCTGAAGCGCCCCGACCTGGGCGCCGAGGCCGATCGCCCGGGCCGGGGTGGTGGCGACCATGCGGCAGGCGTCCGGCAGCGCGACCCCCGCCGCGACGGCGTGCCGCAGGGCGGCATCCATGGTCAGGGTGCTGCCGGCGATAGCGCCGTCCCGGCTCAGCCGGGCCACCCCGTCGGCCACCGTGACAGCCTGGCCACCCAGCTCGTACTCGCCGTCGGGCATGCCGGCGGCGGCCATCGCGTCGGTGATCAGGGCGGCCCGCTCCGGGCCGGCCACCGAGGCGGCGAAGCTCAGCATGCCGTCGTGCAGGTGCACCCCGTCGGCCACCAGCTCGCAGACCACGTTCGGCGCGTCGAGCAGGGCCACCACCGGACCGGGTTCCCGATGGTGCACCGGGCGCATCCCGTTGAACAGGTGGGTGCCGACGCTCGCGCCGGCCGCCACGGCGGCCCGGGTCTGCGCCCAGGTGGCGTCCGTGTGCCCGACCGCCGCCACCACGCCGTGCGACACGAGCAGCTTGATCGCCTCCAGCGCGCCGTCCCGCTCGGGGGCCAGGGTGACCATCCGGATCGCGCCGCCGCCCAGCTCGATCAGCTCGGCCAGTTCGTCGGTGGACGGATCGCGGAGGAACTCCGGATTCTGTGCGCCGCAGCGGTCCGCCGACAGGTACGGCCCTTCGAAGTGGATGCCGGCCAGCACACCGGATTCGACCAGCGGCCGGTACGCGGCGGTGGCCCTTCGCATCAGCTCGTGCGGGGAGCTGACCAGGCTGGCCAGCAGGGTGGTGGTGCCGTGGCGCAGGTGGAACGCGGCCGCCTCGCGGGCCGACCCGGGGTCACCGGTGGTGAACGTGTGCCCACCGCCGCCGTGGGTGTGCATGTCCACGAAACCCGGCACGATCCAGTGCCCGTCGCGCACCGACGGGTACTCGGCGACGCCACTGATCCGGTCAGCCCTGATTTCCACACAGCCCTGCCGGATCACGCCGGCCGGGGTCACCACCTTGCCGCTCACCCGCAGGGTCATCAGCTCTCCTCCACAGCGTCAGGGTCGGGCGTCCAGGGCGAGCAGGGCGGCGCCCAGGCAGCCGGCCTCGTCGCCGAGGGCCGCCGCCACCAGGCGCGGCTCCCGGTGGAAGGTCAGCCGTTCCCGCAGCGCCGCGCGCAGCGGGTCGAGCAGCCGCGGGCCGGCCTGGGCCAGCCCGCCGCCGACCACGATCATCGCGACGTCGTAGAGCGCCTGGGCGGTGGCCAGCCCGTCGGCGAGCGCCTCGACGGCCTCCCGCCAGACCCGGCCGGCCAACGGCTCGCCGGCCGCCGCCCGGTCCGCGACCTCGGCGGCCGTGGCCGGGGCACCGGACAGCTCGGCGTACCGGCGGCCGATCGCGGCGGCCGAGGCCACCGCCTCCAGGCAGCCGGGGCGGCCGCAGCCGCAGCGCGGGCCGTCGGGGCGTACCAGGATGTGGCCGATCTCGCCGGCGGCGCCGTGCGCGCCGGCGGCGGCCGACCCGCCGACCACGTGGGCGGCGGCGATGCCGGTGCCGATCGCGACGAAGAGCACGTGGCCGGCGTCGCGGCCGGCGCCCAGCCGGGCCTCCGCCAGGCCGCCCACCCGCACGTCGTGGCCGAGCGCCGTGGGCAGGCCGAGCCGCGTCCGCGCCAGCTCCCGCAGCGGTACGCCCCGGAAGCCCACGTTCGCCGACCAGACCGCCACTCCGCGGGCCTCGTCGACCACGCCCGGTACGGCGATCCCGCAGGCCACCGGGGTGAGCCCTTCGGCGCGCGCCTTGCCGGCCAGCGCCTCGGCGACGTCGAGGACGGTGCCGACCACCGCGTCCGGGCCGCGCGTCGCCTCCGTGGCGTGCCGTTCGGCGTGCACGGTGGTGCCGTCCGGGCGGACCAGGGCGCACTTCATCCCGGTGCCGCCCACGTCCAGTGCGACGACGACCTCGCCGCCTGGCGTCACGCGAGCACCACGGAGCGGGTCAGGTGCCGGGGGGCGTCCGGGTCGAGGCCGCGGCTGGTGGCCAGCGCGACGGCGAAGCGCTGGGCGAGGATCAGGTCGGCCATCGGGTCCACCGGGGTGCGGCCGGCCGCCCAGCTGGTCAGCACCGTGCGGCAACCGTGGGTACGGCTGTGCACGAAGGCGGCGCCGGTGGCGGCCACGTCCTCGGGCAGGCCGTCCGGGATCCCGCCGAACGCCCAGACCAGCCGGCCCGGGGCGGCGACCGAGATGGGGCCGTGCCGGTAGTCCATCGCCGGGTACGCCTCGGCCCAGAAGGTGGCCGCCTCCCGGCACTTCAGCGCGGCCTCCTGGGCGAGCCCGACCGTCCAGCCGCGACCGAGGAAGGTGACCTGCTCGATGCCGGCCGGGTCGATCGGCAGCGGAGCGCGGACGGCCACCTCGGCGTCGGCGGCCAGCCGGCCCAGGTCGTCGCCGAGGTGAGCGCGGAGCAGGGCGAGCGCGGTGGTGGCGAAGCGGGTCTGCACGACGGAGCGTTCGTCGGCGAAGGGCATGGTCACTGCGGCGTCGGCCAGCTCGACGGCCGGGGAGACGGGGTCGCCGACCAGGACCGTCGCCGGGAGCTGGCCGCGCAGCCCGCCGAGCAGGTCCAGCATCTCGGTGGTGGTGCCGGAGCGGGTGATCGCGATGACCCGGTCGTAGCGGCGGCCGGCGGGGAACTCGCTGGCCTGGAAGGCGTCGGTCTCGCCCTGGCCGGCGCGCTCGCGCAGCCCGGCGTACGCCATGGCCATGAACCACGACGTGCCGCAACCGACGACGGCGACCCGCTCGCCGGGGAGCGGCAGGCGGTCGGCGACGGTCGGGGCGAGCTGCGCCGCCTTCCGCCAGCAGTCGGGCTGGCTCGCGATCTCCGCGTGCACGTACGCCATGACAACTCCTCGAAGGGGAGACCGTGCGCAATACGGCTCGTTATGACCGTCTTTCGCGCGTCATTCTGCGTGAGTCCGGGCGGTCGTGGCAACCGGCCCCCAGATCGCGCAGGTCAGGGTTTTGCGCCTTCCTAGTTTCGCGCACTACTGTGCACGCAATCAATCATCGTTCGTGCAGAGTCAGTGGAGGTTCCCGCGGTGGACCGGTACGCCCGATGGAACGCGCTGCTCGAGATGTTGACCGACAGCGGTCGGGTCAGTGTCGAGGACGCAGCCGAGCGGCTGGACGTCTCCCAGGCCACCATCCGGCGGGACTTCGACCAGCTCGCCCAGCAGCAGATGATCACGCGTACCCGGGGCGGGGCGGTCGCCAACGGCGTCTCGTACGACCTGCCGCTGCGCTACAAGACTGCCAAGCACTCTGCCGAGAAGCAGCGGATCGGCACCGCCGCCGCCGCGCTGGTCTCCCCGGGCACGGTGGTCGGCCTGAACGGCGGCACCACCAGCACCGAGGTGGCCCGGGCGCTGGCCGTCCGGCCGGACCTCAACACCAGCGCCGAGGGTGCCCAGCTCACCGTGGTCACCAACGCCCTGAACATCGCCAACGAGCTGCTGGTGCGCTCGCGGATGAAGGTGGTGGTGGCCGGCGGCGTGGTCCGGCCCAAGTCGTTCGAGCTGGTCGGCCCGCTGGGCGGGGCGCTGCTGCGCGAGGTGACCCTGGACGTCGCGCTGCTCGGTGTGGACGCGATCGACCCGCAGCTCGGCGCCGCCGCCCACCACGAGGGCGAGGCGGCGATGAACAGCCTGATGGTGGCCCGGGCCAAGCGGGTGGTGGTGATCGCGGACTCGTCCAAGTTGGGCGGTCACGCCTTCGCCCGGATCTGCCCCGTGGACCGGGTGGAGACCCTGGTGACCGACTCCGGCGCGTCGCCCGCGGTGGTGCAGGCGTTCCGGGACGCCGGCGTGCACGTCATCTGCGCCTGACGGCGAATCCTCGACACGCCCCGATGCATACCCCGTATTGCCTTCGGCTGCATACCGCGTATGGTGTCGCTGTCACCTTACTCATCGGGGGAGGTCAGCTTGACGGCTGTCCTGGAGATCGAGGGTCTCCGCAAGACGTACCAGAGTCGCAAGCGCGGGACACGCCACGCGCTCGACGGGTTTGACATGCGGGTCGAGGCCGGGCAGGTGCACGGTTTCCTCGGCCCGAACGGCTCGGGCAAGACCACCACGCTGCGCACGCTGCTCGGCCTCATCCGTCCCAATGGCGGCCGGATGGCCATCCTCGGCCACGAGCTGCCGCAGGCGTTGCCGACGGTTGCCGGCCAGGTCGGGGCCATCGTGGAGAGCCCACAGTTCTTCCCGCACTTCTCCGCGCGCGACACGCTCGGGCTGCTCGCCCAAGCCGGCGAGCTGCCTCGGCAGCGGGTGGACGAGGTGCTGGAGCTGGTCGGGCTCCGCGACCGCGCCGGGGAGCGGGTGAAGACCTACTCGCTCGGCATGAAGCAGCGGCTCGCGGTCGCCTCCGCGCTGCTGAAGAACCCGCAGCTGCTGATCCTGGACGAGCCCGCGAACGGCCTCGACCCGGGCGGCATCCGGGAGATGCGCACCCTGATGCGGGACCTCGCCGCCGCCGGCATGACCGTGGTGCTCTCCAGTCACATCCTCGGCGAGATCCAGCTCATCTGCGACTCGGTCACCATCATCTCGCTCGGCCGGCGGGTCGCGTTCGGCCCGGTCGAGCAGGTGCTCGCCGCGCACTCGCAGGGTGCCGTGCGGGTCCGGCTGGAGGCGGTCACCGACCTGCCACAGGCCGCCGAGGCGCTGACCCGGGCCGGGATCCGGGTCACCACCACGGAACCGGACCACCTGATGCTCGGCGGCGTCGACAAGCCGGCGACCGTCAGCCGCCTCCTCGCCGAGCAGGGCCTGTACGTCAGCGAGCTGGCGCCGGTTGCGGTCGACCTGGAGAGCGTCTTCCTCGAACTGACCGCCACCGCGCCCGTTCCCGGCCAGCACCGGCAGGTCGACCAGTCCACGAAGGTCGGTGAGCCGGGCAGCGGCAACACCGGAGGAGGTTGGGGCGCGTGAGCCTGTACGTCACCGAACTGCGCCGGCTGGCCAAGCGCCGGCTCACCCGGCTCCTGCTGGTCCTGCTGGTGCTCGGCCTGGCCGGCATCGCCACGGCGTTCAGCCTCTCCAGCCACAAACTGTCCAAGGAGGTCGTGGCGGCGGCCCAGGCGACGTCCGACGCCCAGTACCGCCAGGCGGTGGAGGACTGGAAGCGGACCGTAACCGAGTGTGACGCCGCCAAGGCCCGCGGGGATCAGAACCTCGAGGAACGGTACGGGCCGGACTGCGGCCGGGAGTGGATGCCGCAGCCGGAGATGTTCGACCCGAAGTGGAACCTGCCGTACCAGTTCGACTTTCGGAACGAATTCTCCACGTTCATCATGGTGTTCGCCGGCGCGGTGGCGCTCTTCGCGTTCATCGTCGGGGCCTCCTTCGTCGGTGCCGAGTGGAGCACCGGCGGGATGATGAACCTGCTGCTGTGGCGGCCGAAACGGCTCGCCGTGCTGGGCACCAAGCTGGCCGCGATGCTCACCACGGTGCTCGGGGTGAGCGTCGTGCTCGGCGCCCTCTGGACGCTGGCCTTCTGGCTGACCGGCACCTACCGGGGGACCACCGCCAAGGTGACCGCCGGGGTCTGGCAGTCGGTCGGACTGGACGGCCTGCGGGCGGTCGGGCTCATCCTGGTGGTCGGCGCGGTCGCCTTCGCGCTCGCCTCGCTCGGCCGGCACACCGCGATGGCGCTCGGCGCGGCCGTGGCGGTCTTCGCGATCAGCGAGATCGGCATCCGCATCGCGGTCCGCGTGCTCGCGGTCCCGTTCGGCGACCGGTACGTCCTCTCCACGTACGCCCAGGCGTGGTTCAACAAGAAGCTGACCCTCTTCGACTACCGGACGTGCGAGTTCGCCCAGGGTGCGTGCAATCCGGGCGAGATGGTGGTCACCTGGCAGAACTCGGCGTGGGTGCTCGGCCTGGGCGCCACGGCGGTGCTGGTCGCCGCGTTCTGGACGATGCGCCGGCGGGACATCTCCTGACCGCCCTCCGCGCCGCCGGCCGACGGCCGGCGGCGCGGACACCGCGTCCGATGCGGCCGGGGCGGGCCCTGGTTACGCTGGGGTCCCCCCGGCCGGCGGTCGCCGCGCCGGTCGTCCGCCTCCCGAGGAGCGCCATGCCCGCCGACGCCTCCGCGGCCGCCACCGACCGGCCCGAGCCGTCCGGGCACGCCGACGTCGCGCGCCGGGAGACCGGCGTCACCGTTCCCCCGCCTCGCTCCGCTCCCGCCGTGGAGGCCGACCCCGACCCCGCCGCCGCTCCGGCCGACGAGGCCGGGCCGGCCACGGTCGGCCCGTCGGTGGACGGCGGGTCCGCACCGGCGGACGGGCTGACCGAACGGGACCGGCGCATTCTCGCCTTCGAGCGGCAGTGGTGGAAGCACGCCGGGGCCAAGGAACAGGCCATCCGGGACACCTTCGGGCTCTCCGCCACCCGGTACTACCAGCTGCTCAACGCGCTGCTCGACCACCCGGCCGCGCTGGCCGCCGAGCCGGTGCTGATCGGGCGGCTGCGCCGGTTGCGCTCTTCGCGGGCCCGTACCCGGCGGCGCTGACCGGCCCACGTCGCGGAGGTGCACAGCCTGCCGACGGGCCGCGCAGGGGGTGCCCACTCGCTGTTCTCCCGGCGAGGTGCGCGACGTACCGGGGGGCTGCGGGATGCACCGCCGGCCGCGTCCTCGGCATGGCGTCCGCCGGTCCGGGTAGGCGGGCGGGCGACGGAGGGAGTCGACGGATGGGGGCACCAGATCGCCGGTACGCGACCGGGAGCCAGCCGGCACGGCCGATCGGGACGGCGCCGATGATGCGGGTACGTTCCGCCTCCGACCCGGCCCCCGGCCGGCTGGTGAACGAGGACGTGGTCTTCCAGCTCGGTCCGCTGGTCGGAGTCCTCGACGGGGCCACCGTGCCGGAGGGCTTCGACACCGGCTGCGTGCACGGGCCGGCCTGGTACGTCCGGCACCTGGCCGCTCGGATCGGCCTGGCCGTCGCGGCCCGGCCGGCGGCGACGCTGATGAGCAGTCTGGCGGCGGCGATCCTGGCGGTCCGCGCCGACCATGGCGGGGACTGCGACCTCGACCACCCGGGCACCCCGTCGTCCACCGTCTGCCTGCTCCGGGAGGGCGGCGACCAGGTGGACTACCTGGTGCTCTGCGACAGCCCGCTGGTGCTGGACGCCGGCGGCCAGGTCAGCGTGGTCTCCGACGACCGGCTGGACGCGGCGATGGCGGACCTGCGCCGCACCGCCGCCACACTGCCCGGCGACGACGCCGATCCGGCGACCCGGTTCCGTCGGTCGGTGACCGTGCAGCGGGCGCGGCTGAACCGGACCCACGGCTACTGGGCCGCCGCCGCCGACCCGGACGCGGCGTACCACGCGGTGACCGGGACGCTGCCGCTGCGCGGACCGCGGGCGCTACGGCGGGCGGTGCTGCTCAGCGACGGCGCGTCCTGCGCGGTCGAACAGTTCGGCCTCTTCGACTGGGCCGGCCTGCTGGACGTGACGGCGGCGGAGGGGCCGGAGGGGTTGATCGGCCGGGTCCGGGCCGCCGAGCGGGACCACCCGGACCGGCTGCGCCGGCACAAGCGGACCGATGACGCCTCGGCGGTGTTCTGCGAGTTCCGACCGGCCGGGTAAGGAGCGGCCGACGGAAGAAGGTCCGGTCGGGTGACAACGGAGCGTGAGGTGGAACACCGAGGGGGTACGACCGGCCGATCCACTCCACCGGACCGGCAGTCCGCACCCAAAGGGGTGGACTTGGGCCGGTACGGCCGGCAGACTGCGGCACGTGACGGGTACGGTACGACTGGAGCCGGTGGACGAGCAGAACCTGGAGCCGTTGCTCTCCGTAGCGGCTGCCGAGGCGGAGCCGGAGGATGTCATGCCCCCGGTGCAGGCCCCGGCCGGCTGGTCGCTGGCCCGTCGGGACGCCTTCCGCGAGTTCCACCGGGCCAGCTTCGGCGGCCTGCACGGGCCCACCCGCACCCTGATGTACGCGATCGTGGCCGGCGGCGAGGTGGTCGGCATGGTGCGGATGACCCGGTGCGAGGAGCCGGGCACCGTGGAGACCGGGATGTGGCTGGGGCGCTCGGCGCGCGGCCGGGGGCTCGGTGCGGCGGCCCTGCGTGAGCTGTTGAACGCCGCTGCGGCGGCCGGCATGCACACCGTCGTCGCCGAGACGACTCCCGACAACCAGGGCGCGATTTCCGTCCTGACCAAATGCGGCGCGAAATTGCGCGAGCGAAACGGGAAGCTGCACGCAGAAATGTGCTTGGATTCTGTCCTGCCCGCCCGCTGAGCCCGTTATCTTCCTTCCGTAATCTTTCACCTTCTCCCTGCTCGCACCGGCCTGTCTGACCGGTTTGCGGCGGTCTCGCCCTGACTGGGGCGCGCATCCGATTGCCGCTGTGGCGCGCCTTGCGGAAATGCGCGGGAATGTTTTGTGACTGGGGGCTGGGGTACTGCCCGCCGGGTCCGCAAATACGGGACACCCGTCGGTCGCAGGCCCATTTTCGCTGATCCCCGGTAGCTGTTTTCCGGCCTGCCCCGAGCAGGAGGGTGTCCTCGTTCCGCCGGGGAGCGAAGGAGAACTGATGAAGAGTGGAGCACGGGTAGCGCTGGCGGTGGGCTTCGGCTACCTCCTCGGCCGTCGCAGGAAGTTGCGTACCGCGCTGACCTTGGCCGCCGCGGTGGCCGTCGGCCGGGCCAGCCAGCAGCCTGGCGGCCTGCTGAAGTACGGCACGGACCTGTTGAACACCTCCCCCCAGCTCAGCAACCTGACCAGGCTCGGTGGCCCGCTCGCCACCGCCGGCAGAGCCGCGGCGACGGCCGCCGCCGGCAGCGGTATCGACGCGCTCAGCGGCAAGCTGCGCGGCAGCACCGACGCGCTGCGCCGCAGGTCCGGCACCGGCCAGCGGGGCGAGGAACCGCCGGCGCCGGAGCGCTCGGCCCCCGACGAGGAGCAGGAACTGGACGAGCAGCCCGCGGCACGGGACGACGAGGACCGGGCCGAGCCCGCCGGCCGGCGACGGAGGCGGTGACCATGGCGACCAGCAACCTCGCCGACAAGGCGCGTGACCAGATCGGCGGCGAGCTGCGCAACCTGGCCGCCGCAATTGGGGAGCGGGCCGTGCAGGTGGTCACCGAGCGGCTCACCGGCGCGACCGGCCGACTCAGCGAGTACGCCAAGCAGGGCGGCGGCCCCGGTCTGATCGCCGCCGCCACCGGCGTGCACAAACTCGCCGAGGGCCACTCCCCGATGGCGGCCATTTTCCATGCCGGCCTGGCCGGCGGTAAGGAGAAGTTGATGTCGGCGTTCGGCGCTGGCGGCGGCAAGGGCGGCGGCAGGAAGGTGAAGGTCACCAACATCGTCGAGACCATCGAGGTCGGCGTACCGGTCCGGGTCGCGTACAACCAGTGGACCCAGTTCGGCGACTTCCCGAGCTTCATGAAGAAGGTCGAGCAGGCCGAGGCCGGCTCCGACGAGAAGATGACCTGGAAGGCCCAGGTCTTCTGGTCGCACCGGACCTGGGAGTCGACCATCGTCCGGCAGGTCCCGGACCGCCTGATCCACTGGCGCTCGAAGGGTGAGAAGGGCGCGGTCGACGGCACGGTCAGCTTCCACCAGCTCGGCCCCGAACTGACGAAGATCCTGGTGGTGCTGGAGTACCACCCGCAGGGCCTCTTCGAGCACACCGGCAACCTCTGGCGCGCCCAGGGGCGCCGGGTGCGGCTGGAGCTGAAGCACTTCGTCCGGCACGTGATGACCCGTACGGTGCTCGACCCCCAGTCGGTCGAGGGATGGCGCGGCGAGATCGAGGACTCGCGGGTGGTGAAGGACCACGAGACCGGGCTCCGCGAGGAGCAGGAGGCCGGCGAACGGCAGTCCGAGGAACTCGAGGAGGAGCAGGCGGAGCGCCGGCCCGCCGAGCGCGGCCACCGCCGTCCGCCGCAGCGTCGCCGTTCCCCCGAGGAGGAGGAGTACGACGTCTACGACGAGGGCGACGACTACGACGAGGACGAGTACGCCGAGGAGCCGGAGGAGGAGGAGCCCCGCCGCCGGCGGCCCGGACGGGCTCGCCGCCCGCAGTCGCGGGAGGAGCGCGAGCCCCGCGAGGAGCGCCCGGACCGGCCGGGCCCTCGCCCGGCCGCCCGCCGTGCTCCGGAGTCACCGCGACGGCCGGTGGTCCGCCGCCGGCGGGAGGAGGGGGACCAATGACCATCGCCACGACAACGAGCCAGCCCGGCAGCGCCCTGGAACGCACCGGCAGCGGTGGCGGCACCCTCGCCGACGTCGTCGAGACGGTGCTGGACAAGGGCGTGGTGATCGACGCCCAGGTGTCGATCGCGGTGGTCGGCATCCAACTCCTGGAGATCAACGCCCGGATCGTGATCGCCAGCGTCGAGACGTACCTGCGGTTCGCCGAGGCGGTCGACCGGCTCAGCATCACCCCGAAGGGCCAGAAGGGCCTGCCCGATCTGGTGGGGGACACGGCCGGGGCGGCGACCAAGGGCAAGGCGATCTCCGGACTGACCAGGGCGGCCAAGGAGATCAGCGGCGTGGTGGTGGACTCGCTCGGCGACCGCGGCTCCGAGTGGGACCGGCCCCGCCGCCGGGAGAGGGAGAGCTGAGATGGCCCAGGAGACGGGACTGTTCATCTACGGCATCGTGCCCTCCGATGTGGAGCCGACCCCCGAGGCGGAGGGGGTGGGCTCCCCGCCGGGTGAGGTCACCGCGATCCGACACGGCGAGCTCGCCGCGCTGGTCAGTGCGGTCGGGCTGGAGGAGCCGCTGGGCCGGCCGGCCGACCTCATGGCGTACGAGACGCTGCTCGACGGGACGGTGGTGGTCGCGCCGGTGCTGCCGGTCCGGTTCGGCACGGTGGTGACCGGCGAGGACGCGGTCGACGAGCTGCTGGACGCGCACCACGACCGGTTCGCCGCCGCGCTGGCGGAGTTGGAGGACCACCTCCAGTACACGGTGCACGGGCGCTTCGACGAGCAGGAGTTCATCGGCGGCTTCCTGGCCGGAAACGCCTCCGCCGCCGCGCTCGCCGATCAGGTGCGCGGGCGGCCGGAGGCGGAGAGCCGGGAGCCCCGGATCCGGCTGGGCGAGATGATCAGCCAAGCCGTGGAACTGCACCGGGAGGCGGAGAACCGGGAACTGATCGACGCCGTGGGGCGGTACGCCGTGGCGGACGTCGCCCGCCCGCCCAGCCACGAGCTGGACGCGGTGAACGTCGCCTTCCTGGTCGGGACCGACGACGAGGAGGAGTTCGTCCGGGCGGTGGAGGAGTTCGCCGAGCAACGGCGGGGCCTGATCCGGATGCGCCTGCGCGGCCCGGTCGCCCCGTACGACTTCGTCAGCGCGCACCAGTTGGTGGAGTGAACGTGGACATCCTCTGGGGGCTGCTCACCCTGCCGTACGTTCCGGTGCGTGGGCTCACCGCGGTGGTCACGGTGATCGCCCGCGAGGCGGAGTCGCAGCAGTACAACCCGGTAAACATCCGGCGCGAGCTGGAGGAGCTGGACCGTGCGGCAGCGGCCGGCGAGATCAGCCCGCAGCAGCGGGACGAGGCCCAGCAGCGGGTGCTGGACCGGCTGACCGGGTCCACCGGCTCCACCAGCGCTGCCCCGTCCCGCAGCACCGCCACCCGCCGGCGGCAGCCGCCGGTCCGGCGGCGGTCCGGCGGCCGACGGGGCGAGCACCGCGGGCGAGGGAGTTGACATGGCACCAGGGCGAATCCGTGGCGACGGCGACCGCGAACGCCGGCGCGAACCGGACGACCGCGACGCCGGCCGGTACGTCGACGAGGAGGACTACGAGGAGATCTCGGCCGCCGAGGCGGCCCGGGAGGGGCTGCGCCAGATCGTCGGGCTGACCGGCAAGGACCCGCTCGGGGTCACCTCGATCGAGCCCACCGACGACGGCTGGCGGATCGGGGTGGAGGTGGTCGAGGACCACCGCATTCCGGCCTCGACCGACCTGCTCGGTCTCTACGAGGTCGAGCTGGACCTGACCGGCAGCCTGCTCGCCTACCGGCGGACGCGCCGCTACCAGCGCGGCAAGGGGGACTGAGATGACCGTTGGGCGGACTCCGTCCGTGGTGCAGAACTCCGGCCAGGTGCTGCCGGCCGGGCACGAGCCGGCGAACCTCGGGGACATCCTCGAACGGGTTCTCGACCGGGGCATCGTCATCGCCGGTGACATCCGGGTCAGCCTGCTCGACATCGAGCTGCTGACGCTCAAGCTGCGGCTGGTCATCGCCTCCGTGGACACCGCGCGGCAGATCGGCATCGACTGGTGGGAGCACGACCCGTGGCTCAGCTCCCGGGCCCGCCCGCCGGTCGAGCCGGGCCCGCGGGACCCGGAGGAGGTCGAGGCGTCCCGCCGGCCGCGGGTCGCCCGCCGGTCGGCGCGGGCCGCGAGAGAGGAGCGGGATGAGTACGAGGACTGACCCCACGCCGGCCGCCGCCGGGCTGGACACCGGCGTCTGGCTGCACGGCGTGGTGGCCGAGGCTGACCCGGCCACACTGGCCGGGATCACCGGGATCGCCGGTACTCCGGTGCGGGCGGTTCCGGCGGCCGGCCTGGTCGCCGTGGTGAGCGACGCCCCGTTGGCCGAGTACGGCGAGGCGGCGCTGCGCCGCAACCTGGAGGACCTGGCCTGGCTGGAACGGGCGGCCCGGAGCCATCACGCCGTGGTCGACGCGTTGTCCCGGGCCGGCGCGGTGGTGCCGGCCCGGTTGGCCACCGTGTATCGCGACGACGACCGGACGGCCCGGGCGATGGTCGAGCGGCGCGACGAGCTGACCGGCACGCTGGCCCGGCTCACCGGCCGCGAGGAGTGGGGCGTCAAGGGGTACGTCGTACCCGGGGCGGCGCCGCGCGCCGAGGAACCCGCGGGTGCGGGCGGGGCCGGTGCGGCGTACCTGCGACGGCGCAAGGCCCAGCTCACCGCCCGGGAGGAGGGGCAGCGGATCGCCGCCGACGCGGCGGCCGCCGTGCACACCGCACTCGCCGGGTACGCGGTCGCCGCCCGCCGGCACGCCCCGCAGGACCGGCGGCTCTCCGGCTCGCCCACGGCCATGGCGCTCAACGGCGCGTACCTGATCGACCGGGACCGGCTGGACGGCTTCTCCGCGCTGGTCGGTGCGCTGGCGGACCGGCACCCGGAGATCCGGCTGGAGCTGACCGGCCCCTGGCCGCCCTACTCATTCGTGGCGGAGCCGCAGCCCTCGCGGGAGGCGGCGTGACGGCGGCGGCTCGCCCGGTCCGATGCTGGAGGTCGGCATGGGCGTGAACACCGTGGTCCCGAGCAGCGCGGACGACCCGCTGACCTACCGGCCGGTGGCCCTGGTCGACCTGCTTGACCGGGTGCTCGCCACCGGCGTGGTGATCACCGGGGACATCACACTCGCCATCGCCGACGTCGACCTGGTCCGGATCTCGCTGCGCGCGCTGATCGCCTCGGTCGGCGCGCTCGCCCCACCGGAGCTCAGCGAGGTCGAGCCGTGACCGGGCGCGACGAGGCGGCGGAGCTGGCGGCGGCGCTGGGGGAATCGCAGTGGCAGGCGCCCCGGGTCCGGCCGCTGGATCGCCGGCTCGCGGTGGACCAGGACTCCGTCGAGCGGGGGCTGGCCAGCCTCGTGCTCACCGTCATCGAGCTGCTGCGGCAGCTGATGGAACGGCAGGCGCTGCGCCGGGTCGACCTGGGCGACCTCACCGACGAGCAGGTCGAACGGATCGGCACCACGCTGATGGCCCTGGAGGAGCAGATGTCCCAGCTCCGCGAGTACTTCGGCCTCGCCCCCGAGGATCTCAACCTCGACCTCGGCCCGCTCGGCCCCCTGCTGCCGACCGACTGACTACGCGCACCGATTGACCACGTGCACCGGACGCGACACGCCGAGCGGCAGGGCGATGGCGGCCGGCTCGGGTACCGCCGCGCCGAGCGGCCGGGCGCTCAGCCTGCCTGCCGCTTCGCGTAGGCCTCGAGCGCGGCGAGCTGCGCGGGGTCGAGGGAGGGCCGGACCCGGGTGCGGGCCGCTGCGACGTGGGCGGCGGTGACCGTGGCGGCGGTCAGCGACTCGCGCATCGCCGCCAGGGCCGCCTCGCGGACCAGGGCCGCGCAGTCCGCCGCCGAGAAGCCGTCCAGCTCCACGCCGAGGGTGGCCAGGTCCACGTCGGCGGCCAGCGGGACGTTGCGGGACGCCGCGCCGAGGATCTCCGCCCGGGCCGGACCGTCCGGCGGCGGCACGTACACCAGGCGTTCCAGCGGGCCGGGGCGCAGCAGCGCCGGGTCGACCCGGTCCGGCCGGTTGGTCGCACCGACCACCACCACGTTGCGCAGCGCCTCCACCCCGTCCAGTTCGGTGAGCAGGGCGGCGACCACCCGGTCGGTCGTGCCCCCGTCGGTGGCCTGGCCGCGGACCGGGGCGAGCGCGTCCACCTCGTCCAGGAAGACCAGCGTGGGGGCCGCCTCGCGGGCCCGGCGGAACAGCTCCCGGACCGCGCGTTCGCTCTCGCCCACCCACTTCGACAGCAGCTCCGCGCCCTTCACCGACAGCACGTTCGCCCGCCCCGACCCGGCCAGCGCGGTGACCAGATATGTCTTGCCGCACCCGGGCGGCCCGTAGAGCAGCACCCCGCGCGGTGGTGTCACGCCCAGCCGGGCGAAGGTGTCCGGGTAGGTCAGCGGCCAGAGCACCGACTCGGTCAGCGTCTCCTTGACCTCGTGCAGGCCCCCGACGTCGTCGAGGGCCACCGAGGCCAGCTCCAGGGTGGACGCGGCCATCGTGGTGGGCCGGACCACCTCCAGCGCGGCGGTGAAGTCGGCCATCGCCATCGTCGGCGCCTCGGCCACCTTCTGCCGTAGCGCCGCCCGCACGCCGGCCTCGCGGACCAGCGCGGCCAGGTCGGCGGCGACGAACCCCGGCGTACGGGCGGCCACCTCGTCCAGCCGGACGTCCTCGGCGAGCGGCACCTGCCGGGTGAGCACGGTCAGCTGTTCCCGGCGCAGCGGCTGGTCGGGCAGCGGGACGGTGATCCGCAGCGAGAGCAGGTCCGGGGCGCGCAGGGTGGGGTCCACCGCCTCGGGGCGGCCGGTGGTGCAGACCACGGCCACCCCGGCCCGGACCGTCTCTGCGACGACCTGCCGGAACATCGTGGACACCGGGCCCGGCTCGTCGGCGGGAGCCAGTGCCTCCACGTCGGTGACCAGCAGGACGGCGGGTCCGTCGGCGCGTACCGCCTCGGCCGTCTCGCGTAGCCGACGGACCGCCGCGTCGTTGCTCAGCGCGGCCACCTCCGGCGCCCACAGCGGGCGGACCCGGGCGCGTACCCGGGCGGCGACCGCGCGGACCAGCGCGGACTTGCCCGAGCCGGCCGGTCCGGTGAGCAGGACGCCCAGCGAGACGGTGGTGTTGAGCCGGCCCAGCACCTCCCGGTGGTGGAAGCCCAGGTCGAGCAGCTCGGTCAGCTGCTCGGCCTGGGCCCGCAGCCCGGGCAGCTCGTCGACGTCCGGTGCCGCCGGCGGCTCGACGATCTCGGGCGCGGGCAGGTCGGCCGAGGCCCGCTCGGCCCCGGCCTCCGCCGGTCGGTCGACCCGGGCCTGGCCGTCATCCCTGGTCGCGGCCGGGGCCGGCCGGCCGTTCGGGTCCTGGCCGATCGGACCGGAACCCCGGGTCGCCCGGCCGTGCTCCCAGCCGACCACGGTGTCCATGGTGACCAGCGCGCCGGCCTCCGGCTCGGCCGCGACCACCGTGAGCAGGGTGCTGGTCCAGGCGTACCCGACGGTGTTGGCGAGGCTGCGCCGCGCGGCCTCGACCAGGCCGCGGACCGCGGCGTCGGGCAGCACGTCCTGGGGCAGGAGTGAGACGTCGTCCCCGGCGGTGACCACCTTGCCGAGCAGGGCGAGGCGGAGCATCTCCGGGGAGACCGCGGCGACGATCCCGACCGGGCCGGCCAGGGTCACCGACCGGGCCGGAATCACCGGCAGCCGGCGCACCGTCACCTGGCCGCCGTCCCGAAGGCCCAGGTTGCCCAGGAGCAGGTCGTCGGCGTAGAGCAGGGCGGTGCTCGCGGTCGGCTCGGCCGGAGCGACGATGCCGGCGGTCACCCGCCGGCCGGCGAGCCGGACCGGGTCGCCGGGGCGCAGCGCCAGCGCGGCCAGCACCTCCGGGTGCAGGCGGACGACGCCGCGCCGGGCGTCCAGCGCGGCCGGCCGCAGGCTCGCGGTCAGGGTCAGGTCGGGTTCCGCCACCCGCCCGACAGTAGCCGCCGGCACCACCTCACGCCCGCGGCGTCGCCGCCCCGGGTCAGCGCGGTACGGCGTTCCTCAGCTCGGCGATCAGCCGCGGGCTCAAC